>JANLFO010000026.1 GCA_024653205.1 Clostridia bacterium
TAGGCGGGCAGGAACTGCCGGCCCACGACCCCAAGTTCGGCTTCCACTGGGCCCTGGCCTACCGTCTGGACGCCACCCCGGGCCGGCACACCCAAGGGCCGGGCATGGCAATAGCCGGCATCCCCATACCGGAATACGACCGCCAATCCCAGTACAACCGCCAGCCCGGGCACATGCTGGGATGCTGCGTCACCCACGTCATCCAAAGCCTGGGCCTGTGCACCTTCGTCTACTGGGCCTATCCCCACGGCGAGGTGCTGCTGGAAGACGTCAAGGCGGTCACCGGCTGGGAGTTCACCTGGGAGGAAGTATTCACCACCGGCGAGCGCATAGCCGACATCCGGCATGCCTTCAACCTGCGCGAGGGCATAAATCCCAAGCAGTTCACCTTCCCGGGGCGCATAGCGGGAAGGCCGCCTAAAGAGGCCGGGCCCCTGAAGGGCATCACCCTGGACGAGGAGGCCATGGACCGGGAGTACTACCGGGCCATGCAGTGGGATCTCGAAACCGCCAGGCCCGCCAAGCAGAGACTGATCGAGCTGGGCCTGGAGGATGTGGCCCGGGACCTGTGGCCGTAGGCAGGAGCAGGTGCGGACGCTCCAGCTGAGGCAACCGGTGACCGGAACCGGCCTTCCGGGACCGGTCGCCGGGGCTTCCGGCCCTCAAATTCCCCAGCAAAAACCCAGGATTCTATGAGCGCGAGAGTTGGGGGGAGTTGGAGGCCAAATTATTGAGATAGGAGGTAAGGAGTTTGACGGCGAGCGGGAACTGGCAGAAAATCGGGCTGCCCCAGCTGGCCTGGCACGGGCCTCGGGAACTGGAGCTGACCCTGCCCGCCAGGTGGCGGGTAGACTACTTCCCCATGGCCGGGTCGGACCGGCCGGCCCTCGGTTCGGCGGATGTGGTTCGGGCCCTGGAGCACCCCATCGGCGTCGCACCCTTGCGCGAGGTGGCTCGGGACAAGCGAGAGGTGGTCGTCCTGGTGGATGACCTAACCCGGGTGACCCGGGCGGCGCAGGTAGTGCCGCATGTACTGCAGGAATTGGCCCTGGCCGGGGTTCCGGAGGAAGGAATACGTTTTGTCGTAGCCCTTGGCTGTCACGGAGCCCTGGATCGCCTGGGTATGGTAAAGAAACTGGGCGAAGACGTGGTGGCCCGCTACCCGGTGTTCAACCACAACCCGTTCGCCGGGTGCGTGGAGGTGGGAAAAACCTCGAGCGGCCTGGTGCTGGAGGTCAACGGCGAGGTAATGGCCTGCGATCTCAAGATCGGCATCGGGGCGGTAACCCCTCACGCCATGACCGGATTCGGCGGCGGTGGGAAGATTATTCTTCCGGGAGTAAGCTCTCTGCGGACCGCCACCGATTTTCACCGCCGGGAAAGAGAAGTGAGCGGTGGACAGTTAGGCCGTTTCACGGGAATCACGGAGAATAATCCCATGTTTCAGGACATCACCGAGGCGGCCAGGTTGGCCGGGCTGGATTTTAAGATCGACTGCCTGGTGAATACCTGGGGGGACATCGCCGCCCTCTATGCCGGGGAGCCGGTAGCCGCCCATTCGGTAGCAGTGGCCGATGCACGCCGGCACTACTGGACGCCCCGGGCCCGGGAGTACGACCTGGCCATTGCCAACACCTATGCCAAGGCCAGCGAGGCGGTGACCGGTCTCTGGCTGGCCTACCAGGCGGTAAAGCAGGGGGGAGAGGTAGTACTGATCGTCAATGCGCCCGAGGGGCAGGCGGTACACTACTTGATGGGCCCGTTCGGAAGACGCTCTTCCGGCGAACTACCGCTCCGGGTCTCCGTTCCCCCGGGAGTGCAAAGGTTGATAGTATTCACGGAGTATCCGGAGGCGGCAAGCAGGAGCTACTTTGCCCCGGACGAAAGGGTAGTCTTCGCCACCCGGTGGGACGAGGTATTGAGCCTGTTGGCGGCGCGGTTCGGAGAGGGGACGCGGGTGGCGGTCTATCCCAACGCCGACATCCAGTACTGTGCCTAGGAATCGGGCCGGGTCCCGATCCGGCATCCTCGCAGAAAACGCTCCGGCCGCCCTCACTGCTTGCCTGTCCGGCCTGCCGGAGGTACTCCCGTAGCAACAGCCGCGCCGGCTGACAGAGCGAGATCTGGAGTGAGAGCTAGATCGGTCCCGGCGGGTTGCACGTGGAAAGAGGACCGGGGGGAGGTCTATTCGGTGGAGGCACGAGTCATACTGGATTTGTTCTACGACATCGTTAAACACCCCTGGCAGGCAGCCAGGAACTGGAAAGGCAGGACCGGCGGGCTGGTGATAGGGTGGCTGCCGGCAGACGTTCCTGAGGAATTGATCATGGCCGCCGGCGCGCTGCCCGTGGGGATACTGGGCGGCGAGGGCCTCTTGAGCCGGGCCGATGCCCACCTGCCGGTTTGGGCCTGCTCCTTTGCCCGCAGCAGTCTCGAGCTCGGCCTGCGCGGAGAGCTGGATTTTCTGGACGGCCTCGTCATGCCCCTCACCTGCGACACCCTGCGGCTACTGGCCGGCATCTGGGAGCACTGCCTCCCCGAGTTACGGGTCCATCCCTACCTTATCGCCCACCAAGTGGACCGGCCCAGCGCCGGGAAGCTGGTGCGCGCGGAGATCTTACGGCTCAAAAGGGCTTTGGAGAAGCTTATCGGCAGAGAGATAACCGGCGAAACGCTCAAGGCCGCGATAGAACTGAACCGTAGCTGCAAACAGTGGTTAAAACGGTTCTACAACTGGCACCGCCTTCACCCCGAGGCCCTGTCCGGCGAGGACCTGTTCGTACTTTTGCGTGCCGCCACCCTGCTGCCTAAAGAGGACCTCCTGTCCGCACTCTCCGCCCTGGCGGGTGAACTGGGGTTGGAGCCGGGAAGCTCCCCCGAAACCTCAGGGGCGGTCGGTGCCGGCAAGCACCCGGTCTACCTCAGCGGCTCGGTGGCCGCGCCCCCTGGTATCTTCCGCCTGCTGGACGAGGCGGGGCTGGCCGTCGCGGGAGACGACCTGCACCACGGCGGGCGGTATCTGGTACCGGTTGGGGAAGGAAGCGACCCGATAGAGCAGCTCGCGGCCCGCCAGCTCGCTCTTCCCCCCACCGGGTATCTCAATTCTCCCCAGGCGGACCGGCCGGGCCGTCTGATCAAGGAGGTACGTCGGGCAGGTGCCCGGGGGGTAATCTTCCTCCACCTGCGGTTTTGCGAGCCGGAAAACTACGACTACTACCAGCTTAATCAGGCCCTGGAACGGGAAGGCATCCCTTCCCTGCGGGTAGAGACCGACTTTCAGGGCAGCTCCCTGGGGCAGATCAGGACGCGGCTGGAAGCCTTCGCCGAAATGCTGGGGGGTGGAATAGGTGCCTGAACGCCCGCCGCTGAAAAGCGTGACCCTGCTCAAGGAAATCATGGGCCGCTACTACGCCGGAGCCGAGGAGGCCAAAGCCTCCGGCAGGCCCGTAGTCTGGATGACCGCCGTCTCCCCGGTGGAAATCGTCGTGGCCATGGGTCTTTTCCCCTATTACCCGGAGAACTTCGGCACCCTGGTGGCCAGCAAAAAGCTCACCCACGAGTATTCTCACGAGGCGGAAGCGGCGGGTTTCTTCCCCGATCTTTGCGGCTACGCCCGCGCCGGGCTGGGGGACTGGCTGAGAGAAGAGCATCCGGCAGGCAGGCTCGTGCCGCCGGACGTGGTGGTATGCTGCAACGCCCAGTGCCACAGCCTGCCCAAGTGGTTTGAGGTGTCCGCGCGCTGGCATTCTGCCCCCTACTTCCTGCTCGACACCCCCCTCATCACCGAAGAAACCCAAAAGGAGGCCGTCGACTACTTTCACGAGCAGCTTCTGGAACTCATCCGGTTTCTGGAGGCCGCCACCGGCCGCAGGTTCTCCCTGAACCGGCTGGTAGAAACCATGGACCTGGCCAACCGGGCCTGCCGCCTCTGGAAAGAAATCCTGGAAATGGCGGCATTAAGGCCGGCTCCCTTCAGCTTCTTCGACGCCTGTATCCACATGGGCCCCATCGTCACCTGGCGGGGCAGGGAACTGGCAGTAGAGTACTACCGCCGCCTCAAGGCGGAACTGGAGGAATGTGTGGCCCGGGGTGAATACCCGGTACCGGAGGAAAAATACAGACTCTACTGGGACCACATCGTCATCTGGCCCCGGATACGGTGGCTTTCCGAGTTCTTCGCCCGGCACCAAGCCCTGGTAGCCTGCTCGCAATACACCCACGCCTGGGCGCGCGAATTCGACCTCACCCGGCCCCTGGAGAGCCTGGCCGAAACCTACGCCCGGGAATTCGTCAACCATAGCTTCGAGCGCCGTGTGGAATTCAAGCTGGCCCTCATGCGCCGCTTTCGCGTGGACGGCTTCATCCTCTTCTCCAACCGCAGCTGCAAGCCCTGCTCCCTGGGGCTATACGACAAGCGCCGGCTGCTCATGGAAAGGGCCGGCATCCCGGGTATCGTCCTGGAGACCGACATGGCCGACCTGAGGTACTTCAACGAAACCCAGGTGGCGGAAAGGCTGGAGATGCTCTTCGAGCAACTGGAAGGGGGGCAAAGAACGTGACCAGGAGCAAGTGGCTGCCGGTGGGTCCACGGTGTGGCCGTGCCCCGAGGGTGAGGTGGAGTCGCAGTCAAATGGGCGCGGTGCTACCAAGCGTTGTGGCCAAACTACCTTGTCTCCTTGGGTCCAACCGAGGGGGTAGCTTTTGGTTTAGTCAGTTCAGTAGGCGCTCCCGCAGGAATGTCGAAAAAGCGCGCACGTGCTCGCCTAGACGAGACCGCGTGCGCACCACCTTATAGGTAAGTGGTGGGAGAGGCTGGGGCAGGTTCAGCTCTATCAGGGCTCCGGCCTCCAGGTCTTCATGGACGGAAACTTGGTGGGTGATGCTTGCCACCGGGCCGGTGCGCACTGCCTTCCTTACCGCCTCCGGATGGTTGAGCTCTAACACGATATTGGGCTTGATCCCGAGTTTCCTTAGGTACGTGTCTATCGTCTTTCGGACCATAGATCCCTTGGGAGGTACAACCAGAGGCAAACAGTCCCGAAGGCTGGGCGGTCCAGCAGATGTTTTCAGTTCCGGATTTGCGACCGCTACCAAGGACTGGGTAAAACAGAACTCCTGAATTGCAGCAGGGCTAGGTATCTCAGAAGGTATCAGTGCTAGGTCGTAAACCTCAAACCCAAGAATGGCCGGTAGAGTCTGGTGGGGATTGGCGGTAATTGTAATCATGGTGCCGGGATCCTTGCTGCGAAACTCCTCCACCAGCGGGGGGAGAGTATAGATGCCCGTGGGGATATCACATATGAGTTGAAGCACTCGCCGTTTTGGATTGACATCCACCTTGAGAATGCTTAGCTCATCGAATAGCAGATCCAAGTTCTCAAAGATCTTCAAAGCAGCCTTATAGACTATTCTTCCCGCCTCTGTCGGCTCTACTGGGCCGAGTGCTGACTTCCTCTTCAGAAGAACACAGCCTAGTTCCCTTTCCAGCGCCTTTATTTGAGAGCTGATCGCAGGCTGGGACACTCTAAGACTCTCTGCGGCCCGCACAAAGCTCTTTTCTTCAATTACGCGACGCAGAATGGCCAGTTGGTGCAGGGTCATGGTAAGCTCCTATGCTGGGTGGAATTGATCCGATAAGGTGCTGCCTATTCGATGAATACGCAAAATTGTATTTGCCACCCCGATACCTTAATAATACACTTTGCTTTAGGAAGCAGTAAAGGCCCGGGCCGCCAAGAAGTATAGCTCGGCACTGGCAGACAGCGGGCATCTAGCCTGTGCCGTTGTTCTGCGGTGCATCGGTATGCGCGTAGTTGTAATGTGGTCCCTCTTACACCGGCGAAAGGAGGAGAGCGGCGTGACGGCAGACAAGCCATGGGATAACAGGCCGCAAAGGCTCGAAGAACTATTTGAGCGTTACCCGGATTATCCCAAGGGGGTAGTCATTAAGATAGCCACGATGATCTGGGGAACGCGTTTCTCACCCTCGTTGGCCGCCTCGGAGGTTCTGGATAATGTCAATACAGCGCGGTATTACATCTTTTCGATGGATATGGATAAACCCGAGGATATTCGGGAGCTGGGTCGGGTTCCAACGTACTACCGGCTAAAGAACATCGATAATCACAGGTACGGTCCCGTAGTGCACGTGCGACCGAACAATAAGAGCCCGTACTTCTTCGACATGGTTAACGGCAAGCTTATGCTTTGCGAGGAGTTTCCGGGTGATAAAGAGCCCAAGGCGATAGCCGAGGTTGAATTTGACCCCAAACCCGAGTTCAACAGTAAACTGGATTCTAATGGCAACCCCCTTACCGGTCTGGCTTCGTTGATTTTCTGGGGAGAGTTCTTTTACTGCGCGGTGCTGAGAGCCTGCCAATATTGGCAAGGCGGTCTGCAGTGTAAGTTTTGTGATCTGAATGCCGTACCCAGGGATCTTCGAAAACACGGGATAGAGCTGCCGGTAGTTAAGAGGCCTGAGGAGGTTATGGAGGCTCTTACTGCAGCTACCCAAGAGCCGAATACCAAGCTGCAGTACGTATTTCTTTCCGGCGGCGCTGTGGTCAAAGAGATTCAAGGAATGAACGGCTTCAGTTACTACATCAGATTCCCGGAGGCGATAAAGAATAAGTTCGGAAGGCGCTACACGATACACTTGCAGACGGTAGCGGCCACACGAGAGGTTTGTGCGCAGCTTCATAGCGCCGGTGTAGACGTTCACGAAGCCAACATAGAAGTATGGGATCCGGAGCTGTTCAAGTGGATTTGCCCGGCCAAGGACAAATATGTTGGCCGGGAGGAGTGGATCCGGCGCGTGATCGAATCGGTAGAAGTCTTTGGCGTGGGCAATGTGGTCCCAGTATTTGTGCAAGGAGTGGAAATGGCTCAGCCCTATGGGTTTAAGGATGTAGACGCGGCGGTGGAGTCAACCCTAAAGGGTTGGGATTACCTTATGGACTACGGCGTAACGCCGCGATTTGACATCTGGGTGCTTGAACCGGGTTCCGCCTTTTGGGAGAGTCAGCAAGAGTTTTATCCGCCGCCAATCGAATACTTCTTGAAAACGACAAAGGGCGCCTGGGAGTTGCAGAGAGCACACGGTCTGCCGACCGCCCACGGCTATCCCGGAGGCGGCGGTGGCTACGGGATCAACATGTTCGGTCAGACTGCCCAATGGGACTTCATCGACTAGGCCGGCCGACCTCCGCCTGCGAGTCGGCGTGAGGCAAGGAGGTGGTATTACGTGGCCGGTTTGAGCGACGGCGACGTCATTGATGCCCTAGTGGAGAACGTACTTCAGACCTCCTTCTCGTCTCTAGATAAGGCAACTGTAGACTGGGCGAAGGTTCGTATTGCGGACGTCATCGGGTGCATAGTAGGCGGTGCTAGGGCAGAAGGTAACCGGGAGTTGGCCCAACTACTTAGCCAATGGGGCGGCAGACAAGAAGCTACCATTCTGATCTACGGCGGGAAGGTGCCCACGCCTTCTGCTGCCATGGCCAATAGCGTAATGGCCCGGTCCTTTGACTTTGGTCCGGTAGAGCCGTTACTTGAAAACATTGGCATCCCCGGTCACTTAAGCGAGACCACTGTTCCCACGGCCCTGGCGGTGGGGGAATGGGTGCAGGCCGACGGCCGGGAAGTAATAACCTCGCTAGTGGTGGGCGAGGATCTCGCCTGTCGGGTACTGGTGGCCGGCGGCTACGACTTTGACCAGGGCTGGGACTGCATCGGCACGGTGAATGCTCTCGGGGCCACGGCCACAGCCGGCCGCTTGCTGGGGCTAAATGCGCGCCAGTTAAAGAACGCCCTGGGCATAGCCCTCAATCAGCTTGCCGGCAGCGTCCAGAACTACTGGGATGCGGCGATGAGCTTCAAACTGCTGCAAGGGCTCTCGGCGCGTAACGGCATCTTTTCCGCCGAACTGGCCAGAACCGGCTGGACCGGGCTCAAGAATGCGATAACGGGCCCGTACGGGTACTACGCGCTCTTCAACCGGGGGCGTGTGGATCGAGAACTTCTCCTAAGGAACCTGGGCCGCAACTTCTACACCGACTCGGTGATCAAGCCATACCCCTGCTGTCGCCTAACCCATGGGGCGGTTGACTGCGCACTAGACCTTGTAGACAAGTACGCGATTAGGCCCGAGCAAATAGAGAGGGTAGTCATACACCTCACCCGAAGGTGCGTCGAGTCCTTCGTCGCTCAGCCCTTTAGAGTGGGTCAGTCGGTGCATCCCAGCGCGATCTTTAGTTATCGGTATACCGTAGCCACGGCGCTGGCAAGGGGTCATGTCTGGCCGGAGGACTTCTTAGAGGAGGCGGTTTTCGATCCCAGGGTCAGGGCGGTGGCGGACGCCATCGTTCTTACGGAATCCCCTCGTGTACAGGGTCTGGGAGCCGAGGTAGAAGTCCAGCTTAGGGACGGTCGAACCCTGCGGGAGGCCACCCCCGTACCCAGGGGAGATAGGGTTGCCAGTCCGCTTTCTAGGGAGCAGATAGAGGCAAAGTTCATGCACAACTTCGCCTTTGGAGGACTGGATGCCGAGACGGCGCAAAGTGTCTTGAAACTCTGCGAGAACTTCGAGGAGCTCAACAGAGTAACGACCATCACGGAACTGCTCAACCGGTAGGGTCTGCCGTGGGCGGCGTGTTCGCCAAGACCAAAAGACTACAAACCGCGCTCAGGGTACAGAGGATGTGACGGATTGACAGAAAGTGGCGGCGGATGAAAAGGGGGAGGCCTACCACATGGAGCAAAGAAAATACGAGAAGCTTATTGTCTCGGGGATCAGGGAAGGGCTTGATCTTCCCTGGAAGGAAGTTGGTCCCAGGCGGCGCATTGCCTGGCTGGACGATAGCGTTATCGAGGGCTCATTCTACGTGGACTGTGCATGGTACTGCCCAGGTGAGTGGAAGGACGAACCCGCGGTTGACGCTCACACGCACTCCTTCGACGAGGTCATAGGTTTCTTTGGAACCGACCCAGAGAATCCCGAAGAGTTGGGGGGTGAGATAGAGCTGTGGCTGGGCGATGAAAAGTACGTGTTCACCAAGAGCTTCTTGGTCTATGTGCCCAAAGGGCTAAGCCACTGTCCGCTAATCGTACGAAAGGTATACCGGCCGATCTTTCATTTTACTACCGGGCCGGGCGGAAAGTACGACCGGCGCAGCACCTGAGCCGGGTTCTGGCGATGATTGCTGGCTGAGACGCTGGCGAAGACGGCTGTAGGCGTAGGGCCTATTCTGGTTTCGGGACGGAAAGTATAAGACTAACTTTTAAGGAGGGGCTAGTGTGAAAGCACGTACAGGCAAACCGATCAAAAAGATAATTGCGCTGATGGTTTGCGGGCTCGTAGCTTTCAGCCTGTTGGGCTGTTCGGGAGGGGGACAGGGGGGAGGATCGACCTCGGATAATAAGGGGGTGACGTCGGCCCCGCAGGAAACCATAGAATTAAATCTCAATCATCTGTGGGGAGAAACCGGGTGGCAGCACAATAACGTGTATTTGAAATGGAAACAAATGATTGAAGAGAAAACTGATGGACGGGTAAAGTTAACCATTTATCCGGCCAGCACTCTGGCCAAGGGCGGCGACATATTCGATGCGGTGAAGTCAGGCGCGATAGACATTGGCGTAGACTCTGGAGCCTACTATGCCGGACGCTTCCCTCTGTGGGAGGGGACGCAGCTACCGTTCCTAGGGGCCCAGTCTTCTCGGGCGGCCAGCCGGGCCTGGATGGACCTTTATGCCGAAATACCGGAGCTGCAGAAGGAGTACGCAGACGTACACGTACTGTGGATGTACTCTCAGGGGCCGGGGCAACTGGTTACCCGCAAGCCCGTGCATAAGATGGAGGACGTCAAGGGGCTGGTAGTCCGGGCGCCCGGCCGGCAGGGTGATTTTATCCGGTCGCTGGGAGCGTCCCTGGTAGACCTGCCTGGTGGAGAGTGCTACATGGCTCTAAGCAAGGGTACGGTTGATGCCACCGGCTTTCCCATGGAGGCGGTTATTACCTGGAAGTTGCAGGAGGTATGTAAGTACATCACCGTGGGCGACTTCTACGTACAATGGTTCTTCGTAATTATGAACAAGGACAAGTACGAAAGCCTCCCGGCGGACATCCGGCAGGCCATCGACGAGTGCAGCGGAGTCACGATGGCGGACCTGACGGGCAAGGCCTGGGACGATGCGGATAAAGCGGCGGCAGAAGCGGTTCAGGCGGCGGGTATGGAGATCATCCGCCTGAGCCCGGAGGAAAAAGCGCGGTGGGCCGAGGCCGTCAAGCCGATAACCGAACAATGGATAGCTGACATGGAAGCCAAGGGGCTTCCGGGCAAGACTTTTGTCGAACGTGCCAAGGAGTTGCTGGAGAAGTACAACCAAGAATTTGGCAGCTGGCACAGCTAGGAACCAAGGGCTCAGGGGCCCATTCTCACCGGTAGGTGGCCGGCCTGCGGACGTAACCGGGCTCCCAAGGGGCTGCCGCTAGGGAGCGCGGGGGCGGCTGCAGGCCGCCGCCCGTGGTACAGTGTCAGTTCTTCAACGACAGAGGATGGTGATAGGTGTGAGGCCTGTAGCCCGGTTAAGCAAGGCGTTTAACTACGTGAGTTGTGCTACCCTGTTCCTGATGGTGCTACTGGTTTTCGTAAACGTAGTTGGGCGCTACCTACTCAACCTTCCGGTACCGGGGGCGGTAGAACTCATACAACTAGGCATGGCGGTAGTAGTGGGCCTGGGTTTTGGCTACTGTGCGATAGAACACCGTAATGTCAGGGTAGATCTTCTCATGGAGCGTCTGCCGCGCCGGGTCCAGGAGGTAGTAGATAGCGTTACCTGCTGTCTGAGCATTGTTACTGCCTGCCTGCTGGCGTGGCAAATAGGTGTACAGGGATACGAACTCATACGAGCGGGAAGGGCGTCCGTTGAGTTGCACATTCCCTTTTATCCGTTCTATCTGATTCTAGCGGTGGGATGGGGCGTTCTTGCGGTAGCTCTTTTGGGAGATTTAGCCGGGCTTCTTGACGCTCTTAGAAAGCGGGGCGGAACGCATGAGTAGTGTGGACGTAGGTATACTGGGGCTGGTCATTCTATTCGTGCTGCTGCTTCTACGCATGCCGGTGGGGCTGGCCATGGGGTTGGTAGGGTTTGCGGGCTACGCCTACCTTACCAGCCTAAAGGGTGCGTACGGCGTACTCAAGACCGTTCCCTTTTCCAACGTGGCCAGCTACGATCTCAGCGTACTTCCCTTGTTCCTATTCATGGGCTCACTTGCCTACGTATCCGGGCTAAGCGAATCCCTGTACCGCGCCGCCTACAGGTGGATAGGGGGAGTGCGCGGCGGGCTGGCTATGGCCACCGTGCTTGGCTGTGCCGGTTTTTCCGCCCTATGCGGTTCTACCCTGGCTACGGCCAGCGCCATGGGCCGCATTGCCCTTCCGGAAATGAAGAAATACGGTTATCACCCGGGGCTGGCTACCGGAACGATTGCCGCCTCCGGCTCGTTGGGCATACTCATTCCGCCCAGCTCGATATTCATCATTTACGGCATGCTTACCGAGCAGTCCATAACCAAGCTGTTCATGGCTGGCGTGTTTCCCGGCATCCTTCTTAGCTTCCTATTCATGCTGCAAATCTACGCTCGGGTATCTATGAACCCCAAGCTCGGGCCGCCGGGGCCCAAGACCTCCTGGGCAGAAAAGGCGGACGCGATCAAAGATGCCGGAGCTTTGCTCGCCCTAGTAGTGATACTACTGTTGGGGCTTTACCTGGGCTGGTTCACGCCTACCGAGGCGGCCGGGATCGGGGCCTTTGGCGTACTGGTTTTTGGTCTAATCAAAAGAGGAGTTACCCGCCAGAACCTTCTGGAGGCCCTGGTAGATGCAACCCTGAGCACGGCCATGATCTTCGTGATCATTATAGGGGCCATGATCTTCAGCAACTTCTTGGCCGTCAGCAGGCTTCCCTCCGAACTGGCAGCCTTTGTGGGTGGCCTGCCGGCTTCGCGCTACGTAATCTTTCTGGGCATCATTATTGTCTACGTTATACTGGGCTGTATCATGGACAGCCTGGCCATGGTGTTGCTTACCGTACCCATCTTCTATCCCTTGGTTACCGCCCTCGGCTTCGACCCCATCTGGTTTGGCGTGGTGGTCGTTCTGGTAGCCGAGATGGGTGTGATCACACCACCGGTGGGGATGAACGTGTACGTTGTAAGGGGGATAGCGCAGGATGTGCCCATGGGAACCATCTTCTCCGGGGCGATGCCGTTCTTCGTGATGATGATAGTCTGTGTCATTCTGATAACCGTTTTCCCCCAGATTGCGCTCTTTCTGCCTGGTCTAATGGGCACCCAATAGGTCGAAGTGGTGCCGGAAGACGGAAGAGGGGATGGGGGTAGAATGGTATCCGGTGACAGTCTAGGGATAGGTCAGGCGCCGGTCCTTGGCCTGCCCAATGCCGCAGGGGATGTGCTCGTGGCATGGGGTGGCACCTACGGCTCCACCGAATCGGGACTGGTAACCCACTTCATCCCCGAGGAAGAGATGCCCCGCACCGCCACCGGCAAGATCCTGCACCGGGTCTTGAGGGAGCGCTACGGCAAATGGAGCGACGGGGCGTAGGTAGTGAGGCCGGACTTTTCAGCGGCGGCGCTAGTTCCGCCGGCCTCCAGATCACGCCCGGTCTTTTAGGTGCTCCTGCAGGAAGCTGGTGAAAGCCCGTACGTGTTCGCCCAGCCGGGACCGGGTGCGCACTACCTTGTAGGACAAGCGCGGCAGTGGGCGGGGCGGCACCAGCTCCACCAGTTTACCCGCATCCAGGTCTTCCTGTACCGATACCTTATGGGTGATGCAGGCAACGGGTCCGCTGCCAACCGCTTTCTTTGCTGCCTCCGGATGGTTGAGCTCCAGGACGATATTGGGCTTTATCTTCAGGCGTTTGAAGTACGCTTCCACACTTCGGCGCACTATTGAGTTGGCCGGAGGCAGCACCAAGGGGAGGCTCGCCCAATCGGAAGCTTGGGGGGACCCGGCCAACGCCGGATTGGCGACTATCGCCAGATCTTCGATAAAGGCAAACTCTTGGACGGCGGCAGGAGTGTTGACCTCCTGAGGCACTATGGCCAGGTCGTAGAGGTCCTGACGGAGCTTGGCAGTAATGGCCCGGTAATCGGTATTGACCGCAACTTTGACCATCACGTTGGCGAAGCGCCCGCGAAATTCACTCGCCAGCCTGGGCAAGATGTAAACACCCGTCGGCACGTCGCAAATGACCTGAACTTCACGGCAGGAAGGCATCTGGTTATCGTCCAGGTAGCGCAGCTCTCTCGTGAGATCCTCAAGCCCTTCCAGCACGCGGAGGGCCGCGCGGTAGGCTATTCGCCCCGCTTCTGTAGGCTCTACTATTCCCATGGACGGCTTTCTGCGCAGCAGAACATGGCCCAATTCGTTTTCGAGAGCCTTTACCTGGGCACTGATGGCCGGTTGTGAGACTCTTAAGACCTCGGCCGCTCTTACGAAGCTGCCTTCCTCAATTACGGTTCGCAGGATAATCAACTGATGAAGGGTCATCTTGTATGGCCCCCCAGCCATTATGGTTTGTGGCGGTATTTAAATATTAGTTTATTAAGGCAATCGAACAAATTGTATTTGCCTTGTTAATACCTATCTACTACACTACACCTTAGCGGGACTAAAGTAAAGTGGATTTTATCGAGGAGGCGAACGACATGAAAGCGGCCGTTTACTACGGGCCTGGGGACATTCGGATCGAAGAGGTCAAAACGCCCCAGGCGCCACCCGAGGGCGTTGTCCTGAAGGTGCACGCCTGCGGAGTGTGCAACGTCATGGACGTGGACGCCTGGATCAGGTGGCCCGTCGGCGGCCTGGGGGTAGGGTTTGCCCGGGGACACGAATGGGCCGGCGAAATTGTTGAGGTCGGTTCCAGGGTAACGGGTTTTGAGGTGGGTGACCGGATTTTCCAGAACCCGGTATTCCGGCCCTGCTATAAGTGCGAGTACTGCCGCATGGGGGATTATTGGCGGTGCGTAAGCTGGCGGGACGGGCTGGCCCAATACGGGGTTCACGGTGGTTTTGCCGAATACCTGCTCATACCGGTGGTCACCCAGGAAAGCGCGGCCAAGATGCCGAACGATGTGAGCTTCCGGGACCTGGCTCTGATCGAGCCCATCTATCTGGGTCTGGGTATCGGCAAGAAGGCCAGGCCGGGCGAGACCGTAGTGGTATTGGGCCAGGAGGTAATGGGGCTGGCAGTCCTGTGCAAGCTGCGCGAGATCGGCGCGCGCAAGGTGATCACTGCTGACGTGTCGGCTCGCTGCCGGGAAGCCTCGGCCGAACTGGGAGCAGATGTGGTTGTCGATCCGCTCAAGGAAGACGTGGTTCAGGCAGTAATGCGGGAGACCGGTGGCTGGGGAGCGGACGTGGTGATAGTCGTCGATACCCGGCCGGCAGCCTTGCTGGCGGCTATCGGCTCGGTTAAGCGGGCGGGACGGATCTGGCTGGCCGCGTATTACTATTCGCCCTTCCGGGTAAGCCCGGCGATCAAGCCCGACCCGACCTACACGCGCTGGATCGGACCGGAGGCCAGCTACACCGAACCGCCGGTGGCCTTCGATCCGGCGTTGCTGAGCATGCAGTGCGTCTGGAGCACCCTGGGACCGCGCGTACCTCGCTGGCTGGAGGCGGCCGAGCTTATTAAGTCGGGCAAGATCACGGCAGAAAAGCACGTGACCCACGTCTTCCCGCTGGACAGGATTAGGGAAGCCTTTGAGACGGCAGCCACTTCGCACGACGCCATCAAAGTCGTGGTGGAGATGTAGATTTAGAGGTCGTCCCGGTAGGGTCCGGAGTCGCGCCGGCTCCGGACCCGGCAGGGGGTAGTGCGAGCCAAAGTTTCCGAAGAATACGGGGGAAGAGCCTTGGACCTGGTTCTCACGGTCGATTTCGGCAGCACCTTTACCAAAGTGGTAGCGGTGGATCCGGCCCGGGGTGAGCTGGTGGGTTCCGCCCGGGCGCCCAGCACCGTGGGAACGGACATAATGGTGGGCCTGGAGAACGCCCTGGCAGAGCTGAAGCGGACCCTCAAGGTTAGGGAGCTGCCGTCTGCGAGGATACTGGCCTCAAGCAGTGCTGCCGGCGGCCTGCGGGTGGTGGTAGTAGGTCTGGTAAGCGAGCTTACCACTAAGGCGGCCAGGGAAGCGGCCCTGGGCGCCGGTGCCAAAATAGTGGGTCACTATTCCTATGGCTTGAGTCCTCAGGATGTGAACCACATAGAGGCGATCGGACCCGACCTCATTCTCCTGACAGGCGGCACGGATGGAGGAAACACGGAGGTAATACTTCGCAATGCTCAGGCACTTGCCGCTTCTAAACTCGACTGCCCTATAGTGGTGGCAGGTAACAAGATGGCTGCCGCAGAAGTCGAGGCCATCCTTCGGGAGTCAGGCAAGTACGTCTGGGCTACCGAGAACGTCCTCCCGGAACTGACGCGCCTGAACGTAGAACCGGCGCGTGCGGCCATCAGGGAGGTGTTCATGCGGCACATCATACGGGCGAAGGGTCTGGACAAGGCCCGGACGCTGGTTGAGGGGGAAATCATACCCACGCCTCTGGCGGTACTCCGGGCGGCGGCTTTGCTGGCCCGGGGCGCGGGAGGAGAGCCCGGATGGGGCGAATTGATGGTGGTGGACGTTGGCGGGGCCACCACCGACGTGTGCAGCCTTGCCCAGGGCAAACCCTCGGCTTCAGAAGTAGTGCCGAAAGGGTTGCCGGAACCTTACGAAAAGCGAACAGTAGAAGGTGACCTGGGAATACGTTACAATGCGCTGACCATTTTGGAAACGGCGGGAACCGAAGCCGTGCTGGACAAGATACGGTCTCTGGGTTTGGCCGGGCCGCGCTGCGAGGAGTTGGAGCGGGCGGTACGGTATCTGGGCGAGCATACGGAAGCGGTTCCGCAAAGCGAAAAGGAACACCTCATAGACCTGGGGCTGGCGGCCACGGCGGTTGACCTGGCCACGCAGCGCCATGCGGGGCGGATCGAAGAAATCTACTACCCTACGGGCAAGGTCAGAGTTCTATACGGCAAAGATCTTACCGGGGTACGGACAATCGTAGGCACGGGCGGGATCCTGGCGTTCGGTCGCTGGCCGGGCTGGGTGCTCAGGGCAGCGTGCTTCAGCCCCGCGTACCCGGAGTCGTTGCGACCCAAGGCACCAAGGCTGTACATAGACCGGCGTTATATCATGTTTGCCGTGGGGCTGCTCTCTGCCGTGGACGCCGCCGTGGCTCTGAGGCTGATGAAGCAGCACCTGCAGGAGGTAACGTTACCGGCCTGATGGGGTTCTCCCACCTGAGACTAGCAAGGCGGCCGGACCAGGAGATCCGGTGAGGTAGGCACGGTCAGCATTACGCAATGCTCTTTCGGTTATAAGGGGGCGCGCGAAGTATGGCTGAGGCGGGAAGCGTCATTGAGCTGCTGGTAGACAACATACTGGGGACGCGTTTTGAGGATCTTGATCCGGAAACCGTCCAGTGGGCCAAGATCCGGGTGGCCGATATCCTGGGATGCGTGGTGGCCGGAGCCAGGGCGCCGGGCAACGCCGAATTGGTGGAACTGGTGAAAGGCTGGGGGGGCAAAGAGGAGGCGTCTATCCTGGTTTACGGCGGCCGGGTGCCCGTTGCCAGCGCCGCCCTGGTAAACTGCGTGCTGGCCAGATCCCTGGACTTCGGCCCGGTACACCCGGTGGTAGAGGGCAGGGGCATACCGGGGCACATCAGCGAGACTACCATCCCTACGGCCCTGGCCCTGGCCGAGGCCGTGGGCGCAGACGGGAAAGAGTTCCTTGCCGCCCTGGCGGTCGGAGAGGACCTGGCCGCCCGGGTTCTGGCTGCCTCCGGCTTCCACCTGGGCCAGGGCTGGGACTGTATCGGCACGGTGAATACTCTGGCCGTGGTGGCCATGGCCGGGCGGCTGATGGGTCTGAACCGGGAGCAGCTTCGGAACGCCTTCGGGTTGGCGTTGAATCAGTTAGCGGGCAGTTTAGAAAACGTCTGGGATTCGGTCACTGCCTTCAAGCTGCTACAGGGACTGGCGGCCCGGGCCGGCATATTTTCGGCAGAATTGGCCGGGGCCGGATGGAAAGGGCCCAAGGACCCGCTCTTCGGCCGTTACGGGTACTTCAGCCTCTACACTTCGGGCTGCGTTGACCCCGGGGCGCTCACGAGGAATCTGGGCCGGAAGTTCTACACCGACTCCTGCATCAAGCCCTATCCCTGCTGTCGGGGTACCCACGCGGCCATAGACTGCGCTCTAGCTCTGGTCCAAAAGCATGGCATCAGGCCGGAAGAGATCGAGGCGGTAACCCTGTTGCTACCGCCCCAGGGGCTCGGGTCTTTTGTCGCGCGGCCCTTTGCCCTGGGTGAGTTTCCCCAGGCGGACGCGCTCTTCAGCTGCCGTTACACCGTGGCCGTGGCCCTTCTGCGCGGCAGCGTCGTCCCCGAGCACTTCGCTCCGGCGGCCATCGCCGACCCTCAGGTTGGCGCCCTGGCGACAGGGATGGAACTGGCGGCCCTGGAGGAAGGACGGCGGGCGGCTGCCGGGCTGCGGGTCAAGCTGAAGGACGGGCGGGAATACGTGGAGTACGCCGCCGTACCCCGTGGGGACCGCTTTTCCAATCCCCTGACCGAGACGGAGGTAAGGGAAAAGTTCAGCCAAAACCTCTCGTTTGGCGGGGCAGACCCGGCGAAGGGAGGGGAGATCTGGAGTGCGGTCCAGGCGATGGAACAGGTGTCGCAGGTAGCAGGGATCGTCGAAGCATTGGCCGTGGTGTAAAACGAAAAAGCGCAAGTGGCACCACTCCGGGGGAGGGAGATCGGTGACGGGCAACACTGAAGGGACGCCTGAAGCCCGGCAGAGAATGTCCTGGTTCGAGCAAGTCCTGTTTTACCCCAACGCCTTTGTGGTAGCGTGCCTGGTGGCCATGATGCTGATCACCAGCGTAGACGTCTTCCTGCGCTTCTGCTTTGATCGGCCCATTGTGGGAGTGGCGGAGATCATCATACCCCTGATGATCTGCGCCGGCTTCGGGGGCATGGCCTGGTGCGGCTGGCAGGACGGACACGTGAAGGTAGATCTGCTGGCGCAAAACCTGTCCAGAAAAGCACGGCTGGTCCTGCGCCTGCTGAACTACGTGGTAGTAGCCGTCCTGACCGCCATTATGGGAACCGAAACTATCGGGGAGGCCCTGGCCGTGCGCCGGATCGGCGTGGCTTCGGACCTCCTCCACATACCGGAGTATCCGTTCTATCTGGTGATAGCCGTCTGCTACCTCTTGCTGGCCGTGGCTACCGCGATCATGGCGGTGCAGACGGCCACGGGGAGGCGAGCGGTATGAGCCCGGAAATAATCGGCGCGATCGGCCTGGCCATCCTCCTGGTTCTGGTGTTTCTCCGGGTCTGGGTGGGGTTCGCCATGGCCGCGGTAGGCTTTCTGGGCCTGCTTTACTTCAACGGCTGGGGCAAGGCGGTGAGCGTGCTCACCACCGAGCCTCACGGCCAGGTGGCGAGTCTGACCTTCGTCACCGTGCCGCTCTTCATCCTCATGGGGGCGCTGGTTTCCAACACGGGACTGGCCAAAGACCTTTATGAAGCGGCCTGCCGCTGGATAGGAGGAGTGCGGGGCGGTTTGGCCGCGGCCACGGTGGCGGCTTGCGCTTTCTTCGCCGCCGTGTCCGGCTCCAGCATGGCCACCGCCGCTACCCTGGGCAAGGTAGCCTATCCGGAAATGAGACGTTACAAGTACAACGACCGCCTGGCCGCCGGAGCCTGCGCGGCCGGGGGAACGATCGGGATCCTCATACCGCCGAGCCTGGGGTTTATCGTGTACGGTCTCATTACCCAGCAGTCTATCGGCAGGCTGTTCCTCGCCGGGATAATCCCGGGCATACTGCAGGCCATATTCTATATGGTTACGATCACCCTGCTTTGCCGGCGCAATCCGGCCCTGGGGCCAGCGGTGCCGGAGATGGCCCGGGTCAGCTTCACGCGCAAGCTGTCCGCCATGGGCCTGGCCGGGCCGGTGCTCTTGATCTTCGTGGTAACCATCGGGGGCATTTACCTGGGCGTATTTACTCCCACCGAAGCGGGAGCCATAGGGGCCCTGGCCAGCCTGGTAGTGGGCCTGGCCGCGCGGCGTCTGGGCTGGCGGGAATTTCGGGGCGCAGCCATGGAAACCGCCCAGGCTACGGCCATGATCGTGGCCATGCTGGTAGGAGCTTTCATCTTCGCTCGCTTCCTGGCGGTGAGCAAGCTGCCCATAATGCTCAGCGAGGTGCTGCAGACCAGCCATCTGGGCACCGGGGGCTTCCTCGCCTTTGTAATCGTGCTCTGCCTCATACTCGGGTGCTTTTTCGACGTAAACGCGGCCATCATGCTCACCCTGCCCATCATCTATCCCTCGGTAGTAGCTCTGGGCATCGACCCCATCTGGTTCGGAGTGCTGGTGGTGAGGCTTAACGAGATCGGCCTAATTACTCCGCCCATCGGCATGAACTGTTTTGTGATCAGTGGCTCGCTGGGCGTGCCCACCAGTACGGTGTTTCGGGGCATATGGCCGTTCCTGATCGCGGATGCCTTTCACGTCGCCTTGCTGATAGCCGTGCCCGAACTATCCTTGTATCTGGCACGCTAGCCGATCGTTCTGGCGGGGCTGGCATACCCGGGAAGGAGGTGAGGGGCAGAGCGTTATCGGAGGGCGTGGGTGCATGACGAAGCCAAGACCGCGGAGTGGAAAAGGACAAAAACGCCTGGTTTTGCCGCACACTACCTCAAGGGGAGGAGGAAGACACCATGCAGAGGACGCTTTACGCGGTACTGGTGGCGGTTCTCAGCCTGGGCCTAGTTTTCGGCGGGTTGGCCGGTTGTGGTCGGTCGGGCTCGGAGGGTCAGCCGAGCGGAGGCCAGACCGGCGAGAGCTCCCAGCCGGTCATCGAGCTGAAGTATGCCGACTGGCACACTACCGCTATGAACCTGGGCAAGAAGAACGAGGAGACTATCAAGAAGCTGGAGGAGCGCAGCAACGGCCGCATCAAGGTGGTGCCGTATTTCGGCGAAACCCTTTTGAAGAGCAGCGATCTCTTCAGGGGAGTGGCTACGGGACAAGCGGATATCGCGCTCTACATGCACGGCCTCACTCCCGGTGTGCATGTGCTTAACGAGGTCTTCAAGCTGCCTCTGGGCTTCCGGAACCTGAAGCAGGCCCAAGAGGGCTACAACAAGATACTGGAGATGTTCCCCGAACTCCAGCAGGAGAACGAGAAGGCCGGGGTGCGCTGGCTGGCCATAAGGCCCATGCCGGCCTACAACGTGAACATGGTCGACAAGCTGGTGAGGGTTCCGGCGGACCTCAAGGGGAAGACGGTTAAGGCCGCGGCCATGTTTGCCCGGATCGTAGCCGGTGCGGGCGGAGGCGTGACCGATGTGCCGCCGGGCGACGTTTACAGCGCCGCGGAAAGAGGGGTAATCACCGGCCAGATTTGCCCGCCGATGGCGCTGACCGATTTCAAGACGGATGAGGTGTTCAAGTGCCATACCTTCCTCGAACCCAATTTTGCCGTGTACGGGCTGATGGGCTTTATCATCAACCTGGAGACCTGGAACAAGCTCTCTCCCGACTTGCAGCAACTGCTGGTGGAGGTTTTCCAGGAAGGTTGCGACGCTATCAACGACATGAATGTGCAGGAGATCCAGGACGTGAAGGCCAAGTGGGGCGGCGATCCCAACCGCAAGGTGGCGGAGATCACTCCTGAGGAAGCCAAGGTATGGGAAGAGGCCGCCCAGGACTACGTCGAGGAATGGATCAAGAACGCCGAGGCTAAGGGCTGGGACGCCCGGAAGGTATACGAAGGGGCGAGACAGGTAGCGGCGGAAATGAACAAGCAGTAACCCGGCCGAATACCTCAGGCGCCGGGGAGGGGGCACCCCATATTGCCCCCTCCCCCAAGCCGGGGCAGGGGCGCAGTTTCGAGGGGCACGAGTAGCGGCGGCGGTACCGATCAGGGCAAGGGAGGCGGACAGGGTGACCGCAGGATTTGCAGGCCGAGTATTATGGGCAGACCTTTCCACCGGAGAGTTGAGGACCGAACCAGTAGACGTGCAAATGTGGCGCCGGTTCCTGGGTGGCTACGGCGTGGGCGCCCGGGTATTATTTAGCCACCTGAAGCCGGGGGTAGACCCTCTGGGCCCGGACAACATTTTGGGCTTCTGCACCGGACCCCTCACCGGCACGCCGGCGGTTTCGGGCACCCGGTACACGGCGGTAGGCAAGTCGCCGCTTACCGGGGGGTGGGGAGACGCCAATTCCGGCGGCTTCTTCGGCGCCTACCTGAGGTTTGCCGGCTACGATGCGGTCTTTGTGCGTGGGGTGGCGGAGAAACCGGTGTATCTGCTGCTGGACAACGGCCGGGCCGAGCTCCGGGATGCCAGCCACCTTTGGGGTAAGGATACCTACGAAACCGAAGCCCTGCTCAATGCGGAACTGGGAAAAGAAACGGAGGTAGCCTGCATCGGCCCTGCCGGGGAGAGCCGTTCGTTGATCGCCGGCATTTTCCACGACCGGGGTCGGGCGGCAGCCCGGTCCGGGCTGGGCGCGGTCATGGGGTCCAAACGGCTGAAGGCTGTGGCCGCGCGGGGGAACCTGGCGGTTCCGCTGGCGGATCCGGAGAGGGCGGGTGAGCTCCGGAGGAGGTGCGTCCGGGAACTGACCGGCCCGGTGAACGTTCTGAGGCGGTACGGCACCCCGGCGGTGGTGATACCGTGCGCGGAATCGGCGGACTCGCCCACGCGCAACTGGGCGGGGGTGGCCTACCGGGATTTCCCCCAGTACCGTATGCTGGGCGGAGACGAGGTGGTCAAGCGTCAGGTCAGACGCTACGCCTGCTACCGCTGCCCGGTCGGCTGCGGGGGCCACATGCAGCCGGGAGAAGGGGAGTACCGGTGGCCGCCCGGGGTACACAAGCCCGAGTACGAGACTCTGGCCATGTTCGGGTCAAACTGCCTCAACGCCGACCTTGAAGCCATAATTAAGGTTAACGACCTGTGCAACCGCTACGGTCTGGACACCATCTCGGCCGGGTCGGCCGTCGCCTTCGCCATTGAGTGCTACGAGAACGGTTTGATCGACCGGGGAGATACCGAGGGCATAGAGCCGTCTTGGGGAAACTCGCGGGCCATAGTAGCCCTGGTGGAGAAGATCGCCCGGCGGGAGGGCATCGGCGCGCTGCTGGCGGACGGGGTGAAGCGGGCGGCGGAAAAGATCGGCCGGGGCGCGGAACGCTACGCGGTGCACGTCCAGGGCCAGGAGGTTCCGGCCCATGACCCCAAGTCCAAGATACAGTTCGCGCTCGCCTACCGTCTGGACGCCACGCCGGCCCGGCACACCCAGGCCACCGCGGCGCCCCACATGCACCCCCCCGGCCTGCTTCCGCCCATCGACCCGAGGGCGCAGGCGGGCAGGGGCAGGCTGTATCAGATCGGAGGCAACTTCAACCATGCCGCCGTGTGTTTGGGGATGTGTCACCTGGTTTACGTATGCCTTCCCAACGTGGAGATCATCTCGGAATTCACCCGGGCCGTTACCGGGTGGGACGTGGACACGGCGGAGTTGCTTACGGCCGGAGAGCGCATAGCCAACATACGTCAGGCATTCAACGTACGGGAGGGGCTCAATCCCCTGGAGTACGCCATGCCGGAGCGGCTGATCAATCGCGAGCCCGTAAAGGCGGGGCCGCTGGCAGGTATGGTGATTGATGAGGAACTGATGATCCGGGAGTACCTGGAGGCCATGGATTGGGACCTCAAGACCGCCAAACCCAGCCGGCACAAGCTTGAAGAACTCGGATTGGAGGACGTGGCCCGAGAGTTGTGGCCGTGACCTGGCGAGGACGGTGGCGGCAAGGCACGCGCACCGGCGCGCCTGAGGCTCCCGAACGGGGTGAGCAGACTGAGGCCTCTGCCGGGGAGCCGCCGCCCGCTTGAATTGGACAAAAAGTTGTCTTAAACGGTTCAAGAGAGAGAATTCACCTGAGACGGGGTGGCAAGGAGGGCAATGGTGATGCTGCCGTACGAGAACATCTTCAGGCCCTTGCGGATAGGCCCGGTAGAGCTCAAGAACCGCATAGAGTTGGGGCCGGCGCTACCCGGCCTGGCCTCCTTTGAGGGCCTGGTAACCAGGGAAATGATCGCCTACTACCGCCGTCTGGCGCGAGGCGGAGCGGCCGTAGTGACGGTGGGGGAGACGCCGGTCGATCGGGAGTATGCCGGCGGACACGGAGCCCAGGTAAACCTGGGCAGCGATAAAGTAATATCCGGCCTGAGCGTGCTGGCCGAGGAAGTGCACCGCTACGGGGCGGTGCTTTCGGTAGAGATATGCCACCGGGGGCGGCAACGGATGGCCGGCGACGAGGTGATCGCCCCGTCACCGATTCCGCCCAATATCCACGGCCGGACCAAGGTTCGGGTCCGGGAAATGACCCAGGAGGACATTGACCGGGTTGTCGAGCACTTTGCGGCGGCCGCTGAGCGCTGTGTTAAGGCCGGGGTCAGGATGATCATGCTGCACGGCGGTCACGGGCATCTTCTGGCCCAGTTCCTGTCTCCGTGGACGAACAGGCGCCTGGACAGCTACGGCGGGAGCCTGGCAAACCGGGCGCGCTTTGCCCTCGAGGTACTCACCGCCATTCGAGAGCGGGTGGGTAACAAGCTGGCCATAGAGTACCGCATCAGCGCCAACGAACTGGTGCCGGGCGGAATGGAAGAAGAGGAAACCATAGAATTCGTAAAGATGATCGAAGACAAGATCGACCTCTTGCACGTATCGGCCGGGGTAATGAGCGATCCAGTGGCCCTCTCGCACATGATTCGCTCTACCTACTTTCCCTACGCCTACAACGTCCCTTATGCCGAACGCTTCAAGAAAGCCCTGCGCGTCCCCATCACCACCATAGGATCCATCATGGATCTGGAAACCGCGGACCGCATAATCGGCGAGGGCAAGGCGGACGTAGTGGCCATGGTTAGGGCCATCCTGGCCGATCCGGACCACGTGAACAAGGTCCGTCTGGGTCGGCCGCAGGAGGTCAGACCGTGCTTGCGCTGCCTCACCTGCCTGCGGCTTACGGCGCAATCCTTCCCCATAAGGTGCAGCGTGAACCCCACCCTGGGCCGCGAATTGGACTATGCCGACCTTCCCCCGGCCACCCAGAAGAAGAAAGTGGCCGTCATCGGCGGCGGCCCGGCGGGAATGCAGGCGGCCCTCACGGCTGCGGCGCGGGGGCACGAGGTTGTCCTGTACGAGAGGGAGCCGGAGCTGGGTGGCAACCTCCGCCTGGCCGCCGCGCCGCCCTTCAAGCAGGATATGAAGAAATACCAAAAGTGGCTGGTTGGCAAAGTACGGGAAACACCGGGTATAACCGTAAAGCTCAACTGCGAGGCCGGCCCTGAAGCAGTCGCCCGCGAAGGCGCCGACGCGGTCGTTGTCGCCGTGGGTGCCGACCCGATAATTCCCGGGGTGCCCGGAAGCGACCGTTCCAACGTGGTCTGGGCGGGTGAGGTGATCACCGGCGGGGTGGCTGCAGGCGACCGCGTTGTCATGGTGGGCGGCGGTCTTACCGGGTGTGAAACCGCACTTTACCTGGCCCAGCAGGGCAAGCAGGTGACGATCGTGGACCAGCTGAGGCGTGAGGAACTGGCTCCGGATGCTCCGCGCGGGTTGATGGAGCTGCTGGACGAACACGGGGTGCAGTTCGTCACCGAGGTCAGGCTGGAGGCAATTACGGATAGGGGGGTGGTGGTTGCGGACCGATCGTGGCGGCACCTCGAGTTACCGGCAGATACGGTGGTGCTGTCGCTGGGCTTTAAGCCCCGGCGCGAACTGGCGTCCCGCTTCCAGGGGGTGGCACCGGAGGTATACGTGATAGGTGACTGCCGCGATCCCCAGAACCTCAGGCAGGCGGTGCACGACGGGTTTAACGTTGGGGTGGAGCTGTAGGTAGGGTTGTCCCGGCCGGATAGATACAAGCGGCCGGACGGAGTGAGGTCCTCTCATAAGCTCTTTTCTAGGAGGGAATGCGATGAGATCGCGGTTGGGGCGGTTGTTGCTGGTGTGCCTGGTGGGCCTGGCACTTCTCACGGTGGGCTGCAACAAACAGTCGGCGCCGGCCCCGCAGGGCCAGGCCCCGGCGGAAGAAATCAAGCCGGTGGAACTCAGGATGGTGATGTTCCTACACGAGAACGCGGCCGGCAACTTCACCAACATGTGGATAGAAAAGGTGGATGAGTATTCCAATGGCCGAATTAAGATCAAGGTCATCGGCGGGCCGGAGGCCATACCCACTTCGGATCAGGTCAGTGCTGTTCAGCAGGGGGTGGTCGATATCGCCAATGCGGTGATATCGCCGGCGGAGCCCTTTGTCCCCGGCATCACTTATCTGGGCCGGGCGGAGTATAGCGCTGCCGAGCTGCGGCAGAGGGGGGTAGTGGCTTTTCTGCAGGAGAAGTTTAGGCCGCACGGTCTGTACTACCTGGGAGCTTCCTCTCCCTCAGAGCCCGCCGCGCAGGGGACCTTCTTCTTCAAGACGAAGGCCGTAAGGAAGCTTGAGGACTTCAAAGGGCTGAAGATCGCGACCTATGCCGGAACTCTGAAGGGCTTGATAGAGGCCTTGGGAGGCTCGGCCCTCTCGGTGAACTTCACTGAGTATTACACGGCGCTAGAGCGAGGGGTGGCGGATGGGTACCTGATTGGAACTCCTGGAATTAGCGCCTTCGGGCTGGTGCCTGTGACTAAGTACTGGCTTGATGAGCCGGTGTTCTCGGGTTCAGGTGCGTTCTTCGTCAATCTCAAGGTGTGGGAGAGCCTGCCCCAGGAGCTCAAAGACGCCCTGACCAAGGCTACCGAGGAGTTTGAGGTAGACGCCGAAAAGGCTTACGCCGACCTGGTAGCGCAGGCCAGAGCAGAGGCTAGTGCCGCTGGCGTAGAGTTCATAAAGCTTCCCCCGGAAGACTCCGTGAGGTTCTACCAGTTGTACCGAGAGCAGAGCCGAAAAGACGTTTACGCCATCGTGGGCGACAAGCGGGAGATCTTGGATGAATTAATCCGTCTGGTGTCAAACGACGACTTTTACCGCCTGAAGCTTCAACCGAGGTAGTCGGTCAAGGTCACGGTAGGCATGGGTGGGGCCGGGGCCGAGGTGTTCGCGCCGGCCCTACACCTCGCCTCACTACCACGAACGGGAGGAGAAGCGGTGAGGGGCGTGAAGGCAAAGGCGGGATCGCCGCTAGACGTGGTCCTGATGATAATGATGGCTGTAGCCTGTGTTCTGCTCATCGGGCAAGATACCGTGTGGCTTTCCGTGGATGTGGTATCCCGCTGGCTATTTGGAAAGACGTGGAGCGGATTGTTTGAACTCACCGAGTACAGCCTGCTCTGGATAACTTTTCTGGGTGCAGGCTGGGTTACCAGAAACCGGCGGCATGTGCGCATGGACCTGCTGGTCAGTCGCCTAAACCCACGGCCGCAAAAGGTGGTTGCCGCAATAGCTCGGTGGGCAACGGCGTTAGTTTTCGGGGCCATGACTGTACTGTCGGCGTGGCTGGTTATCCACGACTGGGCTACCGGGACCAGGTTCACCTCGGCCATGCAGCCGGTGAAGTGGCCGGTGGAGCTGGTCATGCCGGTCGGTTTCGGCATAATGTTCGCCTACGAATGCCTGGAACTGCACCGGGAGCGCCCTTCGCCGCGCCCGGGGCAAGACACCTAGCGGGTTCGGGCAAAACGAAATGGGGGCACTTCCCATGTGGGTTACCGTATTCGCCTTCATGTTCGGGTGTCTAATACTCCTAATGCTTACCGGAATGCCGATTGCTGCCGCCTTCCTGCTCACGTGCATTCCCGGTGCCCTACTCTTCTGGCAGGGAATAGCGGGCCTAAAGCAGCTCATCATGAGCGTGGCCAACTCGGTGAATATGTTCGGTTTTCTGCCCATCCCCCTGTTTTTATTGATGGGAAACGTGGTGTTTCGCACCGGTCTAGGTGCGGTGCTGATTGGCGCGCTGGATAAACTGCTGGGCCGGTTGCCGGCCAGGTTGAGTCTTCTCACCATCGCTGTGGGGACGGTCTTCGGCACCATGATCGGTATCAGCGGGGGCAGCATTGCCATCGCCACCACCGCGCTGCTACCGGAAATGAAGCGGCGGGGCTATCATCGGGCGATGACCATCGGCCCCCTGGTGATAACCGGTACCCTAGCTACACTCATACCGCCCAGCGGCTTCGCGGTTTTCGCGGCGGCGATGGCGGGTGTCTCCGCGGCCAAGGTGCTTATGGGGGCCCTGCTTCCCGGGTTGCTGCTCGCGTTGCTGTGCGTGGCCTATCTCCTGGTACGGGTAGCACTGCGGCCGGAATTGGCGCCGGCCTACGGCGTGGGAGAGGTGCCCGGAGGGGAGAAGGTGCGGGTGCTGGTCCGGGACTTGCTGCCCTTCCTATTGATCATATTTGCCGTGTTGGGCGTGATCTTTCTAGGTGTCTGCACGCCCTCGGAGGCGGCAGCCTTCGGGGTTTTGGCCTGCTACGCTCTGGCCGCCGCGCGGAGAAAGCTGACCTGGCAGATTGTGAAAGAATCCGCCGTGGACACCGTTCAGGTAACGGCCATGATCTTTGCCATCGTGCTGGGCGCCATGACCTTTAGCCGCATCCTGGCCAGCAGCGGCGCCGTGGCCGGTTTCATGGATTGGGTGACGTCGGTGAACCCCTCGCGGTGGGGGATTCTAATTGCTACTCAGGTGGTCATTCTGGTCCTAGGCTGCTTTATGGATCCGGCGAGCATAGTCATGCTTACCGTTCCCGTGTTCATTCCTCTCATGACCAAACTGGGATTCGATCCCATATGGTATACGGTGCTGCTCGTCGTCGGCATCCAGTTGGGCATGATCACTCCCCCGCTGGGACTGGACGTCTACAACATTAGAGGCATGGCCTCTCCCATAGACCCAGGGCTGACTGTGGAGGAGGCCTTCCGGTCCTCCACGCCCTTCTTCCTGCTAGGGCTGGCGGTCATGGTGGCGATTATCGTCTGGCCCCAGCTAGTGCTGTGGCTACCCAACATGATGCGCTGACTTGCGGCGCGGGGCGGTGCGGGGAGAGCGGCCGTCCCCAAACGCGCAGGGGTACCGTGGATGCACCAAACCTACCGGAAGGGGGTGAGGAGCGGCCGAGGCAGGCGGGATCAACCTGCAGGCGCACCCGCCGTCGTCCGGCGTAAGGATTTGAACCGATCTGTACGGCGGGAAATTCGGCGAGACTCTTGGGTTAATCGGATGCATGTCCTAATTCCTAGAAAGAGCATTCCTGTAATCCTGTTAGGTAGGCGTTGGCAATAAAAAAGCCTCCTGGTAA
>JANLFO010000027.1 GCA_024653205.1 Clostridia bacterium
AGCGTTCGTCCTGAGCCAGGATCAAACCCTCCACCAAAGAGTATCCGCTCGCTTATAGACCGGCTGCCACCGGCCTACTCGCTTCCACTCTCTAATGGCCCCGTGCCCCCCCGCCCAAAACCCAGGGGAACACCGGCTTAACCCCAGCTCGCTTCAAAGCGTCGTCCATACTTACACGCCGGACCCGCTTGCTCTGCCACTGTTCAGTTCTCAAAGACCGGCCTCACGGCGCATTTTTAAGTTTACCACGCACTCGCTATGTCGTCAAGGCCTGCTCCGGCTCCCTCGCCGGTCATTCCCCGACGGCGCGACTTCAACTATAACACCGCACCCCCCCATCAGTCAAGGGGCCCGGAATCTGAGTAATCCTCAGTTTCTGTCGGCAGTCATGGTTTATCCGAGAACCTGAAGCGTGCCGGGCACCGAACTCGGCGGGAGCGAGCGCGAAGGCGGGCGCCAGGCCTCTGGACGGCCGGAGCCGCGCCGGCGCGACGGACGGCGCCCAAGCGGGAAGCCCGCCCGAGCGCAAAGCTCGAACCCTAGTTCGGCCGGCTAAGCGACCGGTACGAGGGAGAACCAGGACTGCCGGGAACGCAAACTGAGGATACATCAGGCCCGAAATCACTCGGTCAAAACCCAACCTAGGGATATCGGCTTTGCCCGCGGGCAAAGCTTGTTGGCCACAGACAACGCAGGAGCGGCCGGGGAGGATAAGAACGCCCGGTCCCGGCCGCTTTCCCTATTTCGGTGTCTGCCACGGCCGAAGGGTTTTCAGACAGCACCACCCTGGCAGCGGCTCAGGAGTTTGGCCCACTGCCGGTCCACGTCTTCCTGGATGGCGCGCAGCACTTCCTGATTACCCTCGCCCCGGAAGAGGTGGGCAAAGCGGCCCTGCGGCTTGAGCCATTCCGTAACCGGAAGTGGGTTGGCCACGTCCACGGTAATGCGCCACCGGCCCTTTTCCACCTCGTACAGAGGCCAGAAACGGGTACGCACCGCCAGGCGGGCAACTTCGATAGTTTTCTCCATGGGGAACCGCCAGCCACGGTGACAGGGAGACAAGATGTTGACAAACACCGGGCCTTCCTTGGAATACTCCCACGCCTTCTCTGCCTTGGCCACCGTATCCCGCCAGTGGCTGATCGAGGCTTGGGCCACATAGACGAGGTTGTGCTCGGCCATTATGGCCGTCAGGTCCTTGCGGCCCTCGCGCTTACCCGCCTGGGCCTGACCAGTAGGGCTGGTGGTGGTCCAGGCGCCGCGCGGCGTGGCGCCGGACCTCTGAATTCCGGTGTTCATGTAGGCTTCGTTATCGTAGCAGACGTAGATCATTTTGTGGCCGCGCTCCATGGCCCCGGAGAGGGATTGAAAACCGATATCATAAGTGCCCCCGTCACCACCGAAGGCCGCGAAGCGAAAATCGGCCTCTATCTTTCCCTTCCGCTTCAGGGCAGCATAGGCGGCTTCCACTCCGCACAGGGTCGCCGCCGCGTTCTCGAAGGCGTTGTGAATATAGCTACACCGCCAGGCGGTATAGGGGTAAATGGTTGTGGATACTTCCAGACAGCCTGTAGGGCAGCAGACCACGACCTGCGCTTCCGGCGGCAAGGCAAGCAGGAACTGCCGGACGGCAATGGGAGCTCCGCACCCGGCGCAGAGACGGTGCCCGCTGGCCAGCAACTCTCGACGGTTACTCAATTCGGCCAGGGTGGCCACGATGCTTTCACCATCCTTTCCTCTCCCGAAACTAAACGCGCAGCCCGAGGTAGCGCACCGGCTTCTCCTTGGTTTCTTCGGTGAGACCCTTCAGGGCTGCGTCCACCATGGTCAGGGTAAGGTCTCTCCCCCCTAAGCCGTAGATGTAGTTGACCAGTTGCGGCGGGTGCGGCAGACCGTAAAGGGTGGCGGCCACGTCCCGATACAGCGGGCCCCCGCAGTTGCCGGCCAGGGTGAGGGCGCGGTCGAACACGGCCACGGTCTTGAACCCGGCCAGCCTCTCCCGCAGCTGCTCTTCCGGCCAGGGCCGGAATACCCGCAGCTTCAGCAGGCCGATCCTGGCGCCGCGCTCTCTCCATGCGGCCAGGCGGCTGCGCAGAGTACCGCAGGCGGAATTGAGCGCTACCAGGCAGATGTCGGCATCCTCCAGACCATATTCCTCCCATAGGGCGTAGGAGCGGCCCGAGATCCGCCCGTATTCTTCACCCACCTGCCGGATAACCTCCAGCGCCCGCGCCATGGCCTCTTCCTGCGCGCGCCTGGCCTCGTAGTAATAGCCGTAGAGCCCGTCGAACATGCCGACGCTCACCGGCCTCCCGGCGTCTAAGAGAGAGTAGCCGGGTAAGGGCTGGTACTCTCCCACAAAAGCCCTGGCCTGACCGTCTTCAAGTACCTCTACCCGGTCAATGGCGTGAGAAATAATGAAGCCGTCCACACAGACCATAACCGGCAGCCGGACTTCGGGGTGTTCGGCCACCCGCACCGCCTGCAAGAGGTTATCGTAGAATTCCTGCGCGCTCTCGGAATAGAGCTGTATCCAGCCGCTATCCCGGGCGCCCATGCTATCGCTGTGGTCGCAGTGGATATTGATCGGGGCCGAGAGTGCCCGGTTCACGTTGGCCATTACGATGGGCAACCGCAGCCCGGCGGCCACATAAAGCACCTCCCACATCAGAGCCAAGCCCTGTGAGGAGGTGGCGGTCATGACCCGGGCCCCCGCGGCCGCCGCCCCGATACACGCGCTCATGGCGCTGTGTTCGCTTTCCACGTTGATCATTTCCGTATTGACTTGCCCTTCGGCCACGTATTCGGCGAATTTCTCCACTATGGCCGTCTGGGGGGTGATGGGGTAAACCGCGACCACTTCCGGATCTATTTGCCGCATGGCTTCCGCGGCCGCATCGGTTCCCACTATAGCCAGGATCTTAGCCATACGCTACCTCCTTCCTCCGGCCGCTTCTGTTGTCCCTACTCTCCCGTCGATCCATGTTCCGGTCCCATCTCGAGGGCCTTGCGGCCGCACTCGGCGGCGCAGATGCCGCAACCCTTACAGTGATCGTAGTCGATGCCTATCATTTTCCCTTCCTGCACCTGTATGGAGCCCTCGGGACAAAAAATAAAGCATATGAGGCAGCTATTACATTTCTCACCGTCCCAAACCGGCCTCTGGGTCCGCCAGCTCCCCGTCCTCACCAGTACGCTGTTGCCCGGGTCCAGGCCGGCCAGCCCCAAGGGGTGACGGTCCCAGGGCCAGGCTTCAATCCCGGTGATGTCCCACTTCATACTCCTTGCACCTCCGCGAACGCGCGCTGTAGTGCGGTTAGGTTTCCGGCCGTCACCTTGGGTCCGAACTTGGGGGCAAACGATTCCTGCAGATACTCCACGGCTACTTCCAGCGGAATTACGTTCAGCACGCGCAGAAGAGCCCCCAGCATGGGAGTGTTGGGCATGGCCCGACCCATGGCCTCCAGCGAAATCCGGGTGGCATCTATGGTGAAAAGCCGGTGATTATTGACCGCCAGTTCCTTCTGCAACTCGGCGGGGCTCTTCGAGCTGTTAATCAGCAATCCGCCGCCCGGCTTTAGACCTCGAGTCACGTCCACCGTACCCAGCAGCGTGGGATCTACTACTACCACCAGGTCCGGCTCTTCTACGCTGGTATAGATGGAGATCGGGATCTTGGACAGCCGGTTGAAACACTGAATAGGCGCGCCCATGCGCTCCGGCCCGTATTCTGGAAAAGCCTGGAAATAAAGGTCTTCCGCCAGCGCCATTTCGGCCAACAATTTTGCCGCGGTGACAGCACCCTGACCGCCGCGCGCATGCCAGCGAATTTCGGTAAGCTCTTCCACCCGGTCACACCTCCCACAACAGCAGAATTTAGAGGCGCGCCGTTCCCTCCGGCCGGGCCCCTTGAAGTTTTAACTTGGATTTTATCACAAGGCCAAAAACCTGTCTAGTATGCCGAAAAAGCGGGAATTTTGGGTGTCCAGGCGGGACAGCGGCTCACGACGCTCTCTCAATGCGGATGGCGCAGTCAGGACAAACCTGTTCGCAGCGCCGGCAGGCAATACAGGGTTTGCCGTGGCCGGGCTCTACGGTGGGAGTGCCCAAGAAGCCCAGCACCTTCGACCAACCTATGGTGTCCACCGGGCATTTTTGGATGCAGAGACCGCAGCCCTTGCAGAGGCCGGGGAAGAGGTGAAAAATGCCTTTGCCGTCTCTGTAAGTGCGGTAGGAAAAATCGGCGGTGCCCAACTCGTTAGCCTCCCTGATACCCGGGTAATTTCACTCTACCGTCGCAGTCCGTAAAGCCGTTTGTGCTCCTAATTCTGCGCCCGACGCAGCAGCTCTCGCGCCGCCTCTTGGCCCATCTCCAGAGCCCGAAGGTTGAGTTCCCGAAGTTCGGGCTGGCGCACGAACCGGTACCCCAAACGATCCTCTAAGGCCCTTTTGATCTCGTCACTCCCTACCATGCCGACGACCTCAACCAACGCCCCCAGGATAAGGATATTGAACACCCGGGGGTGAAGCCCTTCGGAAACCAGCCTGACCGCAGGAAGGGGCAGGATTCTTCCCGTATCACGGGGCAGACGGGCAGGGTCGGGCGCGGCGGAGGACTCGTAGATAAAGATAGAATGCCGTCCGACGTAGCCGGCGGTCCGCTCCAAGGCGCGGTCGCTCAGGGCCACCACCACATCCGCCTTCTGAAAACGCGGCGCGGCTATGGGCTCATCTCCAAGCTGCACAAAGGCAAGGGAAACCCCGCCTCGTTGCTCCACTCCAAAACTAGGGATATACAAGGACTCTAGTCCGCTACGGTAGCCGGCCTCGGCCAGGACCTCGGCCACCGTTTGCACTCCTTGTCCACCCTCGCCGCCCAGGACCAGACGCTTGAGACTCATCCCTCGGGCACCTCCCGGTCCCCGGACTTAATCTCCCCCAAGGGAAAATACCGGGGCATCACCTTCTCCACCCATTCCCACGTCTCTCCCGGCTGGGTGCGCCAGTTGGTCGGGCAGGTGGACAGCACTTCGATCAAGGTGAAGTGACGGTTCTGTAAGCCTCTCAGGACGAAACGCTTGAGCTGCCGCAGGTCGGCTACCGTTCCCCGCGCTATATAGGCTTGCGGTCCGCTGACCGCAGCCGCCATTTCCGCCCCCCGAAGCGGCGGACCGGCCCATTCCGGGTCCCGGCCGAAGGGGGTGGTCTCGGTCTTCTGATCGGGTATGGTGGTAGGGGCCATCTGCCCCCCGGTCATGGCATAAACCGCATTATTGACCACCAGGGTGAAGACCGGTTCATCGCGGCTGGCGGCGCTTACCAGGTGCTGGGCCCCGATGGCATAAGCACCACCATCGCCCATATAGGCCACCGGCACCAACTCAGGTCTTACCCGTTTAAGCCCGGCCAACACCGGTAGCGTGCGGCCGTGGTGGGTCTGCAGGGTGTCGAGGTTAAAGAAGTCCCAGGCCAGCAGGCTGCAGCCGATGTCGCAGCCTATGATTACCCGTTCCTCCCAGCCCAGCTCATCTACTGCTTCACCTAAGGCCCGCAGGGCCAGAGGGTGCCCGCAGCCGGGACAGAACTTGTGGGGCTTGCTTTCTCTACGCCACACCTTAGGCATCGGTGGCCGCACGGGCAATTCTCTTCCCTCCGATCAGCAGGGTTTCTATCTCTATTTCCAATTCCTCCGGGGTTATGCCCATACCCGGGCGCAGATAAGAATAGACCGGCACCTCACTCCCGTACAATTCGGTTCGTACCAGCCTCTCCAGCTGTCCCTGCGCCGACTCGGCCACCAACACCGCCCGGCAGCCTTCTGCGGCCTGGCGCAGGGCCTGTCCCGGAAAGGGGCGCAGGGTGATGGGCCGGAAGAAACCTACGGCTGCCTTTCTCTTACGCCATCCGGCGGCTGCCGCCCTGGCGGCGCGGGCCACTATTCCGTGGGCCACCAGCAGGACCTCAGCCCGCTGCGTTTCCTCGCTTTCGTATTCTGCTGCCTCTCGGGCCAGGGCTTCGAAGAATCGGGCCCGTTCCTGGACCAGGGCCAGCAGTTCTTCTTCCAGGTTGTAGGTATTACGCAGGTGTACCGGAGGCCTGTCCCTGCCCGGTGTGCCCGGGGCCCCTAAGATGGGCTGCGGAGTGCCCACATCCACACCCCGCTCGGCAGGATCGTAAAGGGTAACCGCCGTGCGCATCTTGGCCTGATAACCATCACTCAGTACCAAGGTGGGAATCCTATAGCGCCAGGCGGTGCCGAAAGCCTTCAGGGTATAATCGTAGAGGTCCTGAAGTCCGGCGGCCGAGTATACCACCCGGAACCCCTCGCCGTTGCCTCCGAAGCAGGCCAGGTTTACCTCTTGCTGGGAGTAGATGACGGTAGCGGTAGAGGGGCCGCCGCGCTGACAGATGACCATCACCAGCGGCAGGCCCATCATTTCCGCCATGACCAGGGGCTCCTGCATGAGGACATGACCCGGTCCGGCGGTGGCGGTAAAGGCCTTCACTCCTCCCAGAACCGCCCCGATGGTGGCATAACCGGCGCTCAATTCATCTTCCGTCTGGAGGAACTTGCGGCCGTGTCGCTGGGCCAGGCGCGCCCAGTGATGCATGATCTCGTTCTGAGGAGTAATGGGATAGCCGTACATTACTTCGGCTCCGGCGGCCAGAGCTGCCCGGGCCACTACTTCGTTACCGGTGATGAAGACCCGTTCTTCGGTGCCGCCCACCGGCACCACCTCCTCCGAGAGTAGTGTGAACTCCCGCGAGGAGGTTAATACCTGGGGCCTAAAGCGTCAGCTGCAGCAGGATAAGGGCGGCGAGCCCGGGCAGGCCCAGAAGCCCCACGATCATCACCGTAACCACATTTAACGGTACGGCCAACCCCAGGTAGGGCCCGGCCAGGTTAAAGCCCCCCACCAACACCAGACCGAGAAAAGCGCAGTAGCCTACCCGGCCCAGCAAACGCCAGGGACGGACCCAGGCCGTTACCAGCAGCGCCAACAGCAGACCGGCCACCACCAGCCACTTACTCACGCCCATCCCCTCCGAACCAGCACCGGGACGCGCAGCCCGGCCTGCCGGGCCTTACGCCACAAGTAGCGGTAGCGTTCCTCGCACGCCTTCAGGTAAAACGTCGCCCACTCCACCATTTCCTGCTCGGCAACCTCGGAGAAGAAGCGTTGGGCTGCCTGCCACTCCTCGTAGGCGTCGACCAGATGTTGGATCAGTTCCGGGCCGGCATCCGCGCCGCTACCCCGTTCGGGCCGATCACGACCCTTGCCAGACATAAAAATCCTCCCCGCTGTTAGCTTATGCCACGGGGAGGGAAAATCATACCAGTTCCTGCCGCCCGGCCAGGGCCCGGCCTAACGTGAGTTCGTCCGCGTATTCCAGGTCTCCGCCCACCGGCAGGCCGTGGGCCAAGCGGGTTACTCTTATTCCCAGTTGCCGGCAGAGCCGGGCGATGTAAAGCGCGGTAGCCTCGCCCTCGGGGTTCGGGTTCGTGGCCAGAATAACTTCCCGCACCTCCCCGCCTTGCAGACGCTTGATCAGCTGGGCTATCCGCAACTCCTCCGGTCCGATCCCGTCCAAGGGCGAAAGCGCCCCGTGCAGGACGTGGTAAAGTCCTCGAAACTCTCCCGTCCGCTCGATTGCCACCACGTCCCGGGGCTGCTCTACCACGCATATCGTACTCCGGTCCCGCGCAAGATCACGACAGAAAGAGCAGGGGTCAATGTCGGTCAGGTGGGCACAAACACTGCAGGGCCTTATCTTGGCCCGCGCCTCGGTTATGGCCCGGGCCAGGGCCAGGGCTTCTTCCTCCGAACACCCCAGGAGGTAAAAGGCCAGACGCTGCGCCGATTTGGGCCCTATGCCCGGAAGCCGGTGCAGGGCCTCAATCAGGCGGGCCAGAGGCTCGGCATAATACCACATCAGGGCAACCCCGGCAGCTTGAGCCCACCGGTTATCTTCCCCATAGCTTCGGCCACCATCTCCTGGCTCTTGCGGAGGGCCTCGTTGACGGCCGCCAGAACCAGATCCTGAAGCATTTCCACATCGCCTTCCTGGAGCAGTTCGGGGGCAATTTCTATTGCCACCAGCTCCTGGCGTCCGTTGGCCACCGCCCGAACGGCACCGCCTCCGGCCCCGGCTTCCACCTGGCGTTCGGCCAGTTCCTCCTGCATCTTGGCCAACTGTTCCTGCACTTTCTGCACCTGCTTGAGCATCTTACCCATACCGCCGAAACCCACTTGACCAATCCTCCTTGTCTCTCTTCTCTGGCATGCCACCGTCGGCGGCCCTCAGGCACCCCCAGGGCGGAAGCAGGGGCCACTCGGCCGTTCGCTTCTATTCCGCATCCGGTCCGTCCCAATGCTGCACCACCCGGCCGCCGAAGAGCTGCAGGGCCTCCTCCAGCAGGCTACGCTCGCCGGATCCGGTCTCCGGAGGCCGTTCTCCGGCCGCGGAAACTAGCACCGGTACCGGTTCGAGAGTTCGCCCGCGAATCTTAGCTACCAATTCCCGTACCGCGGCCTTGTTGGCCGGTTTCTCCAGTTCCTCCCTGTGAAACTCCGCTCCGACCCCTAACTCCAGTCTCTCCCCTCTTTCCGCCACCGCCTTTACCCCGCTCAGGAGGGCCCGCAGCCTGGGGGCCCGGCGGGCGGCGGCCATTACCTGGGGCCACCAATTTACCCGTTCCACCGGGACCCACTCTGCTCCCGCCTCCGGTAGGGGCATCTTGTCCGCCAACTCCTCGGCGGACGAGGACGGCGCGGCGAGACCCGCGGTCGACGCTGGCGCGGTCAAGGCCGTCGGTTCCGCCCCCTGTTGCGGCTCCGCCGCCTCCAGAAGCGCCAATTCCACCAGAACCTCCGGCTGGGAAGTAAGCCGCAGCTGGGGCTCCAGCTCGGCCAGTACCCGAACTGCCCGCCACACCCGCTCCGGGGAGGCGAGGGAAGCGTGGGCCCGCAGTACTTCATGGGAGGCAGGCGAAAGCCCTATCAGGTCGGATCGCCCCGGGCAGAGCCTTACCGCCAGCAAGTCTCGCAGGTAACTCAGGAGTTCTCGCACCGTTTCCTGGGGCTGCCTCCCCTGGCTCCAGGCCTCTGCCAGAAGCTCGATCACCCCGGCCGGGTCTCCGCGCCACAGGGCCTCACCCAGGGCCAGCAGTTGCTCCTCCGGGAGCAGCCCCAATACGGCCTGAACCTCTGCCTCGGTGATCCGCGGACCGGCGTAGGCCGCACACTCCTCCAGCAGACTTAAGGCATCCCGCAAGGCGCCCCGGGCAAGACGGGCCAGAGCCCAGGCCGCCCGCTCCTCCAGTTCCAGGCCCGAATCCCGGGCCACCTCCAGGAGGTAGGCGCCGATCTCCCGTGGGCTCAGGGGTCGAAAATCGAAACGCAGGCAGCGGGAAAGCACGGTCGGCGGTATCTTGTGGGGCTCGGTGGTGGCCAACACGAAGACCACGTGCGCCGGCGGTTCCTCCAGGGTCTTGAGCAAGGCGTTAAAGGCCTCGGGGGTCAACATGTGAACCTCATCGATTATGTATACCTTGTAGCGGCCCTGCACGGGCCCGAAGGGCAGACGCTCCTGCAACTCCCGCACGTCGTCGATCCGGCGGTGGGAGGCGGCATCCATCTCCAGGATGTCCAAGAACGAACCTTCGGCAATGGCTACGCAGTTCGGGCACCGATTACACGGTTCTCCGTCCGCCAGGGCCAGACAGTTGAGGGCCTTGGCAAAGATCTTGGCCGTGCTGGTCTTACCCGTACCCCGGGGTCCGGCGAAGAGATAGGCATGGGCCAGCCGCCCCTGGCGCAAGGACTCGCGCAGGGTACGGGTGACGTGGACCTGGCCCACTACGGCGGCAAAGGTCTGGGGCCGCCATTTTCGATACAAGGCAACGTACATAGATCGCCTCGCAAAAAAGGCCCGGTTCGCCGTTTACCGGGCCGTCAGCCTTCCGAGCAAATACGCGGCCGTGCACCCACCCTTGTCCTGCCCCTCCGGGCGGTACCGAGACAGTTAACTCCGGCCAGGCACTCCTGCGGCACCCGCGGGGCCCTACTTACCGCTGCTTCCTCCCGGACCTGACGGGGTTCGTAAGTCCGCGCCGCGCAGGACCCGGCCCTCCTCGCCACTTACCCCGGTCGGTCCCCACAGGAGACAGCCCGCAGGTGGGAATTCGACCCCGCTCTAGCGGCTTGCGGGCTACAGGGCACCGCTACCTCCCCGTCTAGCACGGCCGCGCGCTACCCGAATAATATGGCGGAGAGGGTGGGATTTGAACCCACGAGGCAGACTCAACATCCGCCTACTCGCTCTCCAGGCGAGCGCCTTCAGCCAACTCAGCCACCTCTCCGCGCTTACCTTGCGGCAGTTATTCAGTTTTCAATCCCCTGGCGGAGAGGGTGGGATTTGAACCCACGAGGCGATGCACTCGCCTACTCGATTTCGAGTCGAGCGCCTTCAGCCAACTCAGCCACCTCTCCGCGATCCCGCTGCTTACGCTTGGCCTCAAAGAACCCTCGGATCAGACGCCGGCAGTCTTCGGCCAGGACCCCTTCCACTACCTCCAGGCGATGGTTAAACCCGGGAAACCGAACCAGGTTCACCAGGCTCCCTGCGGAGCCAGCCTTGGGGTCCCGGACACCGAAGACCAGCAGGCTCACGCGCGCCTGCACCAGGGCACCGGCACACATGGGACAAGGCTCGATGGTAACGTAGACGGCGGCACCGTTTAACCGCCAGCTCCCCCGTTTTCGGGCGGCCTCCCTCAGCGCCAGCACTTCCGCGTGGGCGGTGGGGTCCCGAAGACTCTCCCGTAGGTTACAGGCCCGGGCTAGTACCTCTCCGCCCGCGACCACCACGGCACCTACGGGAACCTCGCCCAAGCCCAACGCCCGCTCGGCCTCCAGCAGGGCCTCCCGCATGAAGAACTCGTGGTTCTCCGCTTCCAAAATCGCCTCGCCCCGAAAAAAATGGCGCGCCCGAGAGGACTCGAACCTCCGACACGCGGTTTAGGAAACCGCTGCTCTGTCCTAGCTGAGCTACGGGCGCGAGCAACGCCGCAAAGAAAATGGCGCGCCCGGAGGGACTTGAACCCCCAGCCTACAGATCCGTAGTCTGTCGCTCTGTCCAAGTTGAGCTACGGGCGCGCGGCTGGCGGAGAGAGTGGGATTCGAACCCACGGTACAGGCTTTGTCACCTGTACAATCGCTTAGCAGGCGACCGCCTTCGACCGACTCGGCCATCTCTCCGCACCTGTAATTATACCCGGCCGCAGACCGAAAATCAACCTTCTTCTACCCGGCGGCGGTAGGCGCGGCCCAAGGCTAGCGTTATGGGCCCCGGCCGGCCGCTGCCGATGCTGCGGCCCTCCACCTCCACCAGAGGCATGATCCAGGCCAAGGAGCTGGTAAGGAAGGCCTCCTCGGCCTCGGTGAACTCTTCCGGCCGCACCGGCCGCTCCCGCACCACCAGCCCCAACTCCACCCCCAGTTCCATCACTGCCGCCCGGGTGATGCCCGGAAGCAGGCCGCTTTCGGGCGGGGGGGTAACCAACTCCCCCTCCCGAAGCAGGAACACGTTACTGTAGGCCCCTTCGGCCACCTCTCCCGCCAGGTTGAGGTGCAACCCCTCGTCCGCCCCCCGCTCCCGGGCCTCCCGGCGGGCCAATAGGTGCGGCAGGTAGTTCAGGGTCTTCAGACGGCAGAGGGGCGAGGTCTGGTCCTGACGGTAGGAGGAGATGATGGCGCGCCAGCCCCGGCGGTAATCCTCTTCCGGGTAGCGCCGGCCGCTACCCGCCGCGGCTATCGCCAATCCCCGTCCCGCCCCTCGGGTGAGCACCAGCCGGGCCCAGCCCTCATCCACCTGATTGGCGGCTGTAACCTCCTCCAGCGCCCTTAACCACATGCCCCGGTCCGGGCACGGCAGGCCGAGCCACGCCGCCGAGGCGGCCAGGCGTTCCAGGTGCCGGTCCAGCAGTACCGGCCGGCCCCGGCAAACCGCCAGGGTTTCAAAGAGCCCCTCCCCGTATAAGAAGCCCGGGTCCCCCGCCGGAACCGCGGCCTCGGCCTCCCCGAGCAGCCGGCCGTTAACCCAGACCCACCCCATAGACACCGCTCCCTTCCCCTGCCGTTCGCACCCCGCCCTGCACGGCGGCCATCAGCGCCCGGGCCTTGGTCACGCTCTCCTCATACTCCAGTTCGGGAACGGAGTCGGCCACTATTCCCCCGCCGGCGCCGAAGTAGACCCGGTCCCCTTTAATCACCATGGTCCGGATGGCGATGTTAAGGTCGGCCGCCTCGCCGGTAAAGGAAACGTAGCCTATGGCCCCGGTATACACGCCGCGGGACACGGTTTCCAGCTCGTCAATTATCTCCATAGCCCTAATCTTGGGAGCCCCGGTGATAGAGCCGCCGGGGAAGCACCCGGCCAGGCAGTCGAGAAAGTCCCGGTCCGGAGCCAGGGTTCCCACCACCGTGGCCACGAGGTGGAACACCGTCGCGTAGGTTTCTAAGCAGTAAAGGCGCTGCACCCGCACCGACCCGATCTCGCAGGTGCGCCCCAGATCGTTGCGCTCCAGGTCCACGATCATGGCCAGCTCCGCCCGGTCCTTCTCGCTGGCCCACAGTTCGCGCTTCAGGGCCCGGTCGGAGGCCGGATCGGTGCCGCGCGGCCGGGTTCCCTTTATGGGGCGGGTTTCTACCCGGCGGCCCCGTAGGCACAGGAACCGCTCCGGCGAGGAGCTGGCCACCGCCATCCCCGGGGGGTTCAGGTAGGCGGCGTAGGGCGCCGGGTTGAGGCGCCGCAGCCGCAGGTAAAGGCTCAAGGGATCGGTGGTCAGAGGAGCCTCAAACCGCTGGGTGAGGTTGACCTGGAAGATGTCTCCGGCAAAGATGTACTCTCGGGCCCGGGCCACCGCCCGAACGTAGTCTTCCGGCCGGAAATTGGAGCCTATGGTAATCGGGCCCGGTTCGGGCCGCGCCGACGCGCCTCCGCCCGGCGGTGGAGCTTCTAGAACCGCCCGGGCCTCCTCCAGCCGCTGCCGAGCCCGGCGGCGTCGGGCCACCCCATCCGGGGCCGGAAGCCCGGTGGAGAATACCGTTGCCCGGCCGTAGCGGTGATCGTATACCAGCACCCGATCGTAAAAGCCCAGCCAAAGATCTGGGAGATTGAGGTCGTCGGCTACGGTGCGGGGCAAGCGTTCCAGGTGGCGGCAAAGATCGTAGCCGAAATAACCCACCGCTCCGGCCCAAAGAGGCGGCAGCTCCGGTTGAGGGGGAAGCCGATAGGCGGCCAACAACTCCTTCAGCAGCTCGAAGGGGTTGGCAGCCACGGTCCGCTCCCGCCCCTCGGAGATGACGCTGACCCGCCGGCCCTCGCTCCGCACCACCAGGAAGGGGTCCCAACCGAAGAAAGAATAGCGGCCGTAACGGCGGTGACTAAGGCCGCTGTCCAGCCAGAAACTGTTAGGCTGGGCGGCCACCTTTATGCCCAGTTCCTCGGGGGACCACCTCGCGCCTAAGTCTAGGTGTTGCAAGCCACCCACCCCCTCCCTCCGTTCGTTTCCCGGGCCAGAGCCAGGAAGTTGGCCAGAATATGCTTGCCCAGAGGCGTAAGAATAGATTCGGGATGAAATTGCACCCCTTCAACCAGATAGCGGCGGTGGCGTAGCCCCATGACCAGCCCCTCCGCATTGCGGGCGCTCACCGCCAGTTCCCCGGGAAGGCTTTCTTCCTCCACCACCAAGGAATGGTAGCGGGCCGCCCGAAAGGGCCGGGGAAGCCCGCGGTAGAGGCCGCGGCCGTCGTGACAGATCTCCGAAGTCTTGCCGTGCACGGGGTAAGGGGCCCGCACCACCCGGCCGCCGAAGGCCTGACCGATGGCCTGATGCCCCAGGCACACCCCCAGGATGGGGTAGCGGCCGGCGAAGCGGCGCACGCACTCCACGGAGATCCCGGCCTCGTTGGGGGTACAAGGGCCGGGGGAAATGACGATGGCTTCCGGGTTTAGCTCCACAATCCCGTCCAGGGTAATTTGGTCGTTCCGCCGCACCACGCACCTGGCGCCCACCTCGCCCAGGTACTGAACCAGATTAAAGGTGAAGGAATCGTAGTTGTCGATCACGAGCAATCGCACTAGCACCACCCCCTAAGGGGCATAAAAAAACCAGCACGTTCATTCGTGCTGGTTCGCCTCCCAGCCTATAGCGTCCCGCGGGGATTGCCCGCACCCTGCTGACCACGCTTGCTAGCTCGTCCTGGTAGTAAGCATAGCCGGCGCCGACCAGGCCGTCAAGGGGTCCTTGCTTCCCGCGAATCCCATTCAGCCCGGCACGGGCCCAGGTGCTCCCTTGAGTGCCTTGGAACGCGCTTTCCCGAAAGCCTGCTGCGCGAGCTAAACCGGGCAGTTGGCCGGGGCAAGCGAAGCGAGTTCATAGTTAACGCCACAGAAGAAGCGCTCCTGCGCCTGAAGCAAGGCAGGACCCTCAGAGAGTACAGAGGAATCTTCCGTGAGGAAGACTACCCGGAATTCGAGACCCCGGAGAAGACCAGGGCCTGGGTCGAGAGCCTGCGCCGGAAGGCCGGTGAAAGGATGAAAACCCTGGATGAAACCCGCTGAGCCCCGGCCAAGAGGCTTTCTGCTGGACACTACGGCTCTGATCGATTTCCTGCGCGGGAGAAAGGAAGTACCCCACCTCACTTTCCCTGGTCCACTCCTACGTCGATGAAGAGAAACCATTCCTTTCCCAGCTGCCGGCAAAAAGTCCACACCCGGCGGCGGGTATGCAGATCGAGATAAGACTCCGATACGGTCGGCCGGCCGGCACCCGCGGCCGCGACCGCTCCCACAAAATAGGGCCGCCAACACCAATTGCGGCCCAGAAACTCGGGCACTTCCACCCAGGTGTCCCCTACCCTCTCGTAGTTGGGCGTTACCTGCTCGCCGTTACGGGCGCAGACGTAAGCCCGCAGGCAGAACGGGGGCAGGCGGGGCACCAGTCGCCTCAGGTAGCCCGCCAGGTTCGCCGCGTTAGCTTCAGAGAAATCGGCTACTATGGCCTCCAGATGCCGCATCTGCGCCCAGCGCCAACTCTCCAGTTGCGACTCCTCCAGGGCAAATCGCCTACACTCCTCTCTTAAGAGCGGGGGGTATTCCCCTTCTCTCACCAGGTCCTGCCGCGGGCGGCCCAGGAGGTAGCCTTGATAGAAACGGGCCCCAGCTTCCAGCCCTAGACGTAATTCATTTGGGCTCTCGACCCCTTCTATGACCAGCGCCGATCCGGCCCGTTCCGCAAACCCGCCCAAAGCCCTAAGCAGGTAACGGGTAGCTTCTTCCCTGACCGCTCTGGTTACCAGGGTGCCACCCACCTTAAGCAAGTCCGGACGGAGGGCACTAACCCGGTCCAGGTTACTCAGACCGCTTCCAAGGTCGTCAACAGCAATACCGCACCCGGCGGCTCGATAATTGGCTATTAGTTCGGCCAGTTGCTCCAGATCCCCCGCGAACTCGGTCTCGCTGATTTCGATGACGATTCGCTCGGCCGGAAGGTCTAATTCCTCCAGAATTTGGAGTGTAGGCGGCCTTTTTTGTCCGGTAAGCAGAGGGATAAGCCACTGGGGCTGGATGTTAAGAAGCAGTCTTGCCTCCAGACCGCTTCTCTTGAACCTTTCCAGGGCGCGCCGCCGAAGGGTCCGGTCCACCGCCAATTTCTCCTCGCCGGGCACGTGGGGATCGTGAAAGAACGGGCCCAGACTTTCTACCCCCTCGGGACCGACTTTCCTCCCCAGCACCTCGTAGCCCCAGACGGTGCCGGTGTCAGCGGCGAATACGGGTTGAAAGTAGGGCACGATCCGGTAATCCGAGATAGCCAAAGCAGCTTTTCACCCCTCCGGAAGCGGCCCGGCGCTCACGTCCGCCGCCAGGACCCCCAGGATCGTCCCCCGGGAATCCCGAATGGGCAGGGATAAGGTGCGACAGGGCCTGCGGGTGATGGCCGACAGGTATACTCCCGATACGTACTCTTCCCCCGCTATGGCCTTTTGCCACCAAGCCCGCACCCGGGCATTGGCCAGACCGGCCGGCGGCTCGGAAAAGATAAAGCTGCCGTCGGCCCGACAGGAATAGACCGCCTCTGCCTCCCCGGCCCGGGCCAACCACTCGCCCAATACCCGGCGGTGAACCTCGGGCTCCAGGCGGCTGAGCTCCGGGCGGCCGGCCAGGGCGCGCAAGGAACCGAAGAGACGCCTCAGCCTGGACTCCTCTAGTTTCCCTACCTCGCCTTTCTCCCCTTCTCCGAGTCTACGGTCCGCCCATTGGCCCGCCGATTTCTGAGTGTGCTGGGCCAGACGGCGCAGCATCTCCTCCACCTGCCGGATCCCGCCGAAGCTCTGCTCTACCACTTGAGCGGCGCGCCCTAATTCCTCCAGATACTGCCTAAGCTGTTCCTGGGTTTGATCGGCCTGGCCCTGAACCGCATCCAGAATTCCCTTCAGCTCGGTAAGCCGGGTGCCGACCTCCCTGCCCGTATCTAAGCCGGCTTCCAAGGCCAGACCCGCTTCCCGCAGCCGCCTTCTAACCTCTTCGCTCCTCTCCTGAATGTCTCCCAGGACGGTGCCGGTGTGCCGTACCGCCTCCTGGGCCTGATCGGAAAGGGCCTTGACTTCGGCCGCCACCACCCCGAAGCCCCGGCCCCGCTCACCCGCCCGGGCGGCCTCTATAGCCGCGTTCAGCGAAAGCAGCCGGGTACGGCGGGCGACATCTCCGACCCGGCTTAGGATCTCATCTACCCGATTAACCCGGTCTTGGAGTCGGGCCATGTCCGCCAGCAACTCCCGGGATTCCGTGGCTATGCGGCCCACGGTGCGAAGATAGCCCTCTACCGCTTGCGAGCCCGCGCCAAGAGCCTCGCGGCTGCCCTGGATTCTTCGAGTTAATTCTTCTCCGAACGCGCACAGCACCTGAGCGGCGCTGCCCAGCTTCTGGAAAGTACGTACCGCTTCCTCCGCCTGTTCCCGCACCAGGCCTATTTGGTCTACCGCCGCTAGAATCTGATCGGCGGTCAGCCGGTAGTCGTTGGTCAGCACTGCTAACTGCTCCTCAAGGGTGGCTGCTGACAGGGCTGCGGCTTCGCCCTCCAGGCGTAGGCCGGGGTCGCCGGCGCCACCCCGGTGGGCAGTCACCCCTTCCTTTGGACCCTGCTCCACCGGTGCCCCTCCCTTCCGGCAGTTGTTATGAAGAAAGCCTCCCTTCGTGCCCTGCCGGGCAGAAGGGAGGCCTCTTTGCCTCGTCGTTTGCCAGGTACCCTCGTCGGCACCTTCAAGTCTTTGCCCGCTTGGCGGAGGGGGTGGGATTCGAACCCACGGAGGCCGCCAGGACCTCTGCGGTTTTCAAGACCGCCTCCTTCGGCCGCTCGGACACCCCTCCACTAGCAGTATAGCACCGGCCGGGACGGCGGTCAAACCCCTCACGGTCCCGAGTTATTCCCGGCTTCGGGGCGGCCGGCACCCGCTCCCCTCCGAGTGTATTGGTGCCCTTGCCGGGAAACTTCTTGTGCTATTGAGCCCGCAGTGCTACCATCGGTATGGCGGGGAACCGGTATGGACATAGACAGCATTAGGGAAAAGATAGCGCAGGGTCAGTACCGGGTGACGGCACACGCCCTGACCCGCTTCAAGGAGCGAGGTATAACTGGGGCCGACATGGAGGCGGCAATCATGGGCGGAGAAGTCATAGAGGAGTACCCGAACGACTGACCCTTTCCCAGTTGCCTCATCTACGGCCGCACCAGTGACGGACGACCATTGCATGTGGTGATAAGCCTTGCCCCCGTCAGCCACGTCATAACGGTTTACTCTCCTGACGAGAAGAGGTGGGTTGACTACAAGATCAGGCGAAGGGAGGACAAAGAAAAGTGAGCGACAGCGGCGTCTGCCCCACCTGCGGCGGAACCCTGGAGGAAAGGGAAATTCAGCTTGATCTCCGTCACAAGGGCCGCCTGGTGATAATTGAAGGCGTTCCGGCGCAGGTGTGCAGGGACTGCGGGGAACGCCTTGTATCCGCCGCCTCCTCCAAGGCTATAGACGTGCTGCTGGAATCAGGCGCAAGACCGGTCAGGGAAATCGCTGTGCCGGTGCTCTCTTTCCGCCACGTCGCTCAGGCCTGAGCCTCCGAGAAAACAGAGCATCGCCTTGCTGCCGGCGCACCTTCGCCGGCTTTTTTATTGCCCGGGCGCGACAGGAAAGCCGAAAGGCCGGGCCAAACCAGGGAGAGGAGGAAAAAGCGCCGTGACCGTTGGACCCCTGGAGCCAATTCTGCAAGTGCTGCGTAAGGCTCCCCCGGAGCTCCTTGCCCACTCCCTTACCACGGCCCGCGTGGCCCAGAAAACCCTAGCCTGCCTGCCGCCCGCGGAGGAGCTGCGCCCGGCCTGGGTAGTCCTGGCCGCCCTAGCCCACGATTTGGGGAAGGCCCTTTGGTCCGATGAGCTTTTCGCCAAACCCTCTCACTTCCTTACCCATGCCAACCGGGCCCTAATCCACGCCCACCCCGTGGCCGGGGCTAACCTGCTGCGCGAAGCCTGGCCGGACGCCCCGGAGGAGGTGGTGCGGGCGGTGCTGGAGCACCACGAGCGGCCGGGGGTTAGGGCTACCCCCGGCGGGTAGAGCCTTCCTACCCGGCGCTTGTGGTGGCCACGGCGGACGTGCTCTCCGCCATAACCGAGGACCGGGCCTACCGCCCGGCAGCGGAGGCGGTGGCCCGCGCGCCTGGGACGGATGTAGGTGCTTCCTTCACAGGATCGACCGGGCCAAATGGACCTCCTCGGCGGCCATGTTGCTGGTGCCACTCCCAGCCGTCTCCTTACCCCGAGCTGGATGGGTTGCCGCATGCCCGGTTTTTGGGCGTTCGCCGTCTGAATTTCCTAACGGGGCCATTGGGGACAGGAGAGTTAAACCAGCGCGAAGAATGTTAGCAACGAGACTAAAAAGGGCGCGACAACCTGGAAAGGAGCCCACACCCCAGTGTGGGGGAATGCCCATTCACTAAATATAACGGGGGAGGGAATAGCTGAGCGACTGAATAAGGCGCGGGCGATTACACCGTTTGGCACTTGGATAACCGAGCTATTTGGGCGACCTCGCGCCGTGTGAGGCGCTTACCTCGGGGGGCAGCTGCGAAACGGGGCACGCGGGCGACCCGTTTAGGGCGGTCGGCCCTGGCATCCTATTTAAGCACGTCTGGGGGTCTTGAAGCCGTGAAGACGACGGCGATTTACAATATGCTGCGCAATCGTGCTACTGCTGATCCCGCAGTGTACAAGCTAGCATGTGTCGTTGACGAAGTATTTGAAGAGTGCAGGCTCATTCACAAGACGGTGATCCGTCATATGCCCCAGTACTCCCTTCATGACGAGGAACACCTTGTCAGAACGGTGGAGTTGATGGATAGACTCCTACCCCAAGCCACCTTGCAGAATCTTGGGCCCTTGGAACTGGCAGCGCTAATACTGTCCGCGGCTTTGCATGACATAGGTATGGCTCCTTCGGAGGACGAGGTACGTCGACTTCTATTAGGTTCGTCTAGCGGAGAGGACCCTGATCACCGCGCATACCGGTTGTTCCGCGAGGGCTATCGAGCAATACTGGAAAGACAACACAGACTTCGCCAGCAGAACCGCCATTACGAAGCCCAGGAACTTGAAGCCTACTTGCTGAGTGAGTATTTAAGGCAGACCCACGGCGACAGGGTAAGGCAGTTTATCTTCGAGCGCTACCACGCAAGGTTACTGTACGGAGACTTTAATTTCGCCAATCGGCTCGCAGAGGTGTGCTATAGTCATACGCAAGATCCCGCTTTTCTCGAACAAGTTCCTTGCTGGGAGCTAGTACGCGCACCAGGAGAATACGTCAACTGGCGGTTCGTTGCTTTGCTGCTGAGAATGGCCGATATTCTTGATTTCGACGGGAAGCGAACCCCTGCCATATTGTTTGAACATCTTGGCGTCAGGGACAAGGTCAGTCTGAAGGAATGGAAAAAGCACCGTTCCATACGCGCATGGGACATTAAGCCAGGGAGAATTGCCTTCTCCGCTAGGTGCCCCGATCCGGTTATTGAAAAGTGTGTGCGTGATTTCATAAAGACCATAGAACAAGAACTGTCATTTGCGCGCGGTGTCCTCGGCGGCATGCACGATCCCGCATGTCCGGACATACAGCAGAGGTATTATCTCCAACTTCCACCCAGTATCGATGTTCGTGATATCAGGCCCGAAGAAGGCCCGGAAGGGCCGCTATATAACTATGTGGACCTGGGATTTCACTTAGATCAGGAGAGCATCATTTCTCTCGTCATGGGCGTGAACTTGTACGGAAACCCGCTTCTCTTTCTTCGCGAACTTTTGCAAAACGCAGTAGACACCTGCCGCCATAGGCAGGCGCTCCACGAGAGTGCCCCAAATGCGCCGCAGTACGGTCCTGAGATAACAGTCGAGTTGGTTCAACAGGACGGCAAGTGGCTTCTTGCCGTAGAGGACAACGGAATGGGCATGGATGAGGAGATCGTACGGGAGCATTTCGCTCGAATCGGAAGGAGTTACTACCGTTCGGGGAGGTTCTTTAGAGAGAAAGCCGAGCTGCACTTAGATTTTCACCCGATCTCGGCATTCGGAATCGGCGTGCTTTCGGTCTTCATGGTTGCTGATAGGCTGAGAGTGCAGACAAGGAGACTAAGGAACAATTTGTATGATCTTGATCCAGCCATGGACATCGAGATCAATGGTCCAACAGGTCTATTCTGGTTCCGCAAATCACAACGTGGGGGACCAGGAACGCAACTAGTCCTCGAGCTAAGAGAAAGACCTTCATTCCTGATCAGTAAACCTGAACAGCGATTAGAGTGGAAGAGCAGGGACAGACAACAAAAGCCTTCGCTTAGGGAGACTGTTAGGTGGTTAACTCCTCATGTGGAATTCCCTATTACAGTCTACGAGGAGGGGGAAAAGTATGAGGTCGAGGCGGATTGGGAGTTGCCGGAGCTACCCTCTTGGGGGCCAGAGGTGGACCTGTGTCGCCAAGTGGTAATTGATCTCACTTCGGAGGGCCCCGATGGCTTGGACGGTGTAGTAAGGATCCTTCTTTTGCAGGATTACGAAGGCAACCTCACCGAAACGGTGGAATTAGAGGAACGGTCATTTTACTGCGAGGAACTCGGTGAGGAGATCCATGACAGACTGGAGCAAGAATTCGGTTACATCGGGTATGTGCATGTGGACTACTCGGGAAAGGAAAGGAGGGTTACGGAGGGGTACTCAACGGAATTTCGCTCGACGGGCCGTTGGTCGCAACAAGGCTTTCGCGTTCAGCAGCCCCTTTTTGTTGAACATGAGACATTTGGCGGGCCGAAGGCGCCGGGATCTATCGATTACCCCTTTGTGGTCCATTACGACTTGGACCTATCAGGGGATTTTGCAATGAACCTGACTGTGGACCGGTTGCGTATCGTTCCTGACGCAAGATTCGAGTACGTGAAAAGGCGCATTTGTGAAGCCATATCGACTCTTTTACTCGAAAAGCTGGGCAGAGGCGAGGTGAAGCGATCTGCTGATTATTTCTGGCATGTACTCGAGAAAGCACATGACGAGACGGTAAAAGCTGTCTTTAGGGATTCCCTTGAGCGAATCCTTGGTGAATCTTAAGTCTACATTGAGGGAGAATCCTCATAGGTCGTCCCCAATACTGGGGACTCTAGCGGACAGTACTGCGGTATCCCTCCAGTAACAAGGTCAGTGGAAGACCACCTTCGCTCAGACCAGAGGAGGTTGGCGACACGGTCACTGCTTCTTGCGAAACGGCGGACGCGAGCCGCCCCCACGGGCCCATATTCCCGAACGCCACGAGGGCAGCCCGTACCCCTCTGCAGCGCCCATCGGCTATGGCCAAGCTCACGCCAGGTTCTGAATTCTTACGTGGGTCAAAGACCACGAAAGCGCAGCCTCCAGGGCCAAAGCCCGTCAAATCCTAAATCGCGCCCGCCCGCCGGGCCGGACCGGGCGGCACTGCACCGGTCGGCAGTAGGCCCTGGCCCGGCCTACCTCGCCCCTTCTCGGGTAATGCGCTCCAGACCCCCCATGTAGGGCCGCAACACCTCGGGGACGAGCACCGAGCCGTCCTCCTCCTGGTAGTTCTCCAGGATCGCCGCCAGGGTGCGGCCCACGGCCAGGCCCGAGCCGTTCAGGGTGTGCACGAAACGCGGCCTTCCCCCACCCTCCGGGCGGTAGCGGATGCCTGCCCGTCGAGCCTGAAAGTCCTCGAAGTTGCTGCAGGAGGAAATCTCCCGGTAGGTCTGGACGCTGGGCAGCCAGACCTCGAGATCGTAGGTCTTGGCCGCCGAGAAGCCCAGATCCCCGGTACATAGCACCACCACCCGGTAGTGCAAACCCAGCAACTGCAGTACTTCCTCCGCGTCGCGGGTGAGCTTTTCCAGCTCATCGTAGGAGGTCTCCGGAGTGCAGAACTTCACCAGCTCCACCTTGTTGAACTGGTGCTGCCGGACGAGTCCCCGCGTGTCCCGGCCGGCGGCGCCGGCCTCGGCCCGGAAGCAGGCGCTGTAGGCGACGTGGTAGATGGGTAGGGCGGCCTCATCCAGGATTTCCTCCCGGTAGAGGTTGGTTACCGGGACCTCGGCGGTGGGGATGAGGTAGTACTCCGTACCCTCCACCTTAAACATGTCCTCGGCAAACTTGGGGAGCTGGCCCGTACCCACCATGCTGCGCTGGTGCACCAGGAAGGGCGGAAACACTTCCACGTAGCCGTGCTTTTCTACGTGTAGGTCTAACATGAAGTTGACCAACGCCCGCTCCAGCCGCGCCCCGGCCCCCTTTAGGAAGCTGAACCGCGAACCGGCCACCCGGCCGGCGCGCTCGAAGTCCAGGATGTCCAGTTCCTCGCCGATTTCCCAGTGCGGGCGGGGGTTGAAGGAGAACACCGGGGGCTCCCCCCAAACCCGTACCACCGGGTTGTCCTCTCCCCCTCGGCCCACCGGCACCGAGGAATGGGGCAGGTTGGGTATGGTCAACAGGAGGGACTGGATCTCCGCTTCTACCCGGCCAAGCTCGGCATCCAGATCCTTTATTTGCGTGCCCAGGTCGCGAACGGCGGCAATGAGATCGTCGGCCGCGTCACCCTTCTTCTTGCGCCGGGCCACTTCCTCCGAGGCCTCGTTCCGCCGGCGCTTGAGCTCCTCGGCTGCGGTAAGGATTTCCCGCCGTCTCCTCTCCAGCTCTAGGAAGCGATCCAGGTTGAGCGGCACCCCCCGCTTCTCCAGCCCCTCCTGCACCAATTCGGGATGCTCCCTGACGAACTTGAGGTCCAGCACCGCCCCATCCCCCCTTATCCGGGTCATAGATGCACGTACTTCACGTCCAGTACGCCGTCTATCTCCTTTATTTTGGCCAAAGTGGCGGCGGAAACCGGCGCGTCGATATTCAGGAACATTACCGCCACTCCTCCGACCTCCTTGCGGCCCACCTGCATGCCGGCGATATTTACGTCCTCGTTTCCAATTAGATTCCCTACCGGTCCGATTATGCGCGGCTTATCCCGGTGCGGGATGACCAGGATGTGACCTTCCGGAACCGTGTCGATGCTGTAGCCGTTGAAATCCACCAGACGAGGCTGCCGATCGGGCGCCAGGGTCCCGGCCACGCTCAGCGTTTCCCTGTCGGTCTTGAGGCTCAAGGTAATCAGGTCGGCAAAGCTGACCATTTCCGTGGACTTGCTTTCCGAAACCCTGATGCCCCGGTTCCGGGCCTGAATGGGTGCATTCACGTAGTTCACAGCATCATTCAGAGTGGGCCGCAGCAAACCTTTCAGCAGGGTGTTCGTGAGGCTGGTTAGATCGTACTGTGCCAGGGTGCCGTTATACCGGATTTCGACCTCCTCGACCCGGCCGCCGGCCACCTGCGCTGCGAACTGGCCCAGCTTCTCCGCCAGTCCCAGGTAAGGCTCCAGCGCCCCGAGTATTTCCTTGGGGACGGCGGGAATGTTCACCGCGTTCAGCACCGGCTGGCCCGAGAGGCACCGGATGATGTCCCGCGCCACGTCCACGGCCACGTTGACCTGAGCCTCGGCAGTGGAGGCGCCGAGATGGGGGGTGACGATTACTTGATCCAGCTCAAAGAGGGGGCTGGAACGCTGGGGTTCCTGCTCGAAAACGTCCACCGCCGCGCCCGCCACCTTGCCGCTCTTGATGGCCTCGTACAGGGCCTGCTCGTCCACGATCCCGCCCCGGGCCACGTTGAGCACCCTTACTCCGGTTTTCATCATGCCGAACTCCTGCGGCCCCACTATATGGTAAGTATCCTTGGTGAGCGGAAGGTGGAAGGTGAGGAAGTCGGCCTCCTGCAGCACCGAATTGAAGTCCCTGAGCTCCACTCCCAGGTGTTCGGCGCTCTCCTCGCGGACGTAAGGGTCGTAGGCTATTACCCGCATCCCGAAGGCTTTGGCCCTACGGGCCACCTGGCTGCCGATCTTGCCCAATCCTACTACGCCCAGCGTCTTGCCGTTGAGCTCTACCCCCATGAACTTCTTGCGCTCCCACACCCCCTGCTTGAGCAGGCTGTTAGCCTGGGGGATGTTGCGGGCCAAGGCCAGCATGAGAGCAAGGGTGTGCTCGCAGGCGGCGATGGTATTTCCTTCCGGAGCGTTGACTACTACTATACCCTTTTCCGTAGCTGCCGGCACGTCGATGTTGTCTACCCCGGCGCCCGCCCGGGCAATGATCTTAAGCCTGGACGCGGCCTCGATCAGACGGCGGGTAACCTTAGTCTCGCTGCGGACCACCAGCGCCTCGAAGCCGCCGATAATCTCAAGCAGGGCTTCTTCGGGCTGGTTAGTCTTTACCTCTACCTCGAACCCGGCGTCTGTGAGTAGCGCAATGCCCTCTTGGGCCACTGGGTCGCTTACCAGAACCCGCACGCTTATCACCCCCGGTTGTGCTCCTCCTGATCCCGGAGCATTAGGCTCTTTGAGACTTAACCAGCACCTCTTCCGCCGCAGCTATCGCGCTGCCAAGCTTTACCGGCAACCCCTTCTCCATCAGTACCATCTCCAGAGCGGCCAAGGCGGCCACAATATCGTTAGTATCAACATAACCCAGGTGGCCGAACCGGAAGATGTGATCGGTCAGCTTCCCCTGCCCGCCGGCGCATACCACCGAGAAACGCTCCCGCAACGGGCTGCGTATGTCCTTGGGAGCCATGCCTGCCGGAACCTTAATGGCCGTTACGGCCGGCGAGGCCACCTCGTCGGCAGCCAGGAGCTCCAGACCCAACGCCCTGACCCCGGCGCGGACCATATCGCGGTACAGGCGGTGCCGGACCTGCGCCGCCTCCAATCCTTCCGCCAGGAGCATCCGTAGCGACTCCCTCAACCCGAAGAGCACCGAAACCGCGGGCGTAAACGGCGTTTGGTCCTTGGCCAGAAAGTCCTTGGCGGACTGGAGATCGAAGTAATAGCGCCGGTTCCGGCAGCGGGCATTGGCCTCCCAGGCGCGAGGGCTCACGCTGATCATGCTTAAACCGGGCGGAATCATGAAGGCCTTCTGAGAACCGCTTATTACCACGTCCAGGTTCCAGGCGTCGGTCTTGAGGTCTGCCGCGACGAGACCGCTGATAGCGTCCACGATCAGCAGCGCCGGGTGATCCCCCCTGGCCCGGCTGATGGCGGCAATATCGTTCAGCACGCCGGTAGAAGTCTCGTTATGCTGTACCAGAACTGCCTTGATCTCCCCGTTTTTGTCCCGGCTCAGGCGCTCGGCGAGTTCTTCCGCGCGGGCTGCCGTGCCCCACTCGTAGGCCAACACCTCTACCTCGACGTCGAAGGCCCGGCATATCTTCGCAAACCTCTCGCCGAATGACCCAATGGACACCACCAGGGCCTTATCGCCAGGAGAGAGAAAGTTGGTGACGGCCGCCTCCATACCGCCGGTTCCGGAGGCAGTCAGGATGAGTACGTCGTTCTGGGTTTGGTACACCTGCTTGAGGCCGTCCGTGATCTCGGTGATGAGTTCCTTGAACTCCGGTCCGCGGTGGTTAATGGCCGGAGCACTCATCGCCCGCAGCACCCGTGAGGGCACCGGCGTCGGGCCCGGCAAGAGCAAGATCTGCCTTCTGTCTTCCATAACCCGTACCTCCTTTTCGTATAATCGAGTAGGAGGGGGCGGCTAGCCCCCGTCCTCTCACACCACCCGGCATGCGG
>JANLFO010000028.1 GCA_024653205.1 Clostridia bacterium
TACTTACACGCCGGACCCGCTTGCTCTGCCACTGTTCAGTTCTCAAAGACCGGCCGCCAGAGCAGCGACGTCATTTAACTTAGCACGACTTTCGGGTTCTGTCAAGGCCCCGTGTTCACCTTTTCCGGCGGTCTAGTTTTCGTCTTTATTATAACCGAGTTTCTCTAAAAAGCTAAAACCGCGCCAGAAGCCGCCGTAGAAGGCTGAACCAGACGGAATCCGTCTAATCTTCAAGGCCACTTCTATATCCAGCCAAAGTCCTTAATGCTCGGCCATAAGCAGCCATAACCTCCCTTGCGTCCTCTTACCGGACGGCACCCAAACCCGGGCCTCCCAACGAGAGACCCATGAGGGTTTGGGGGACCTGGCCGACTATCACGCAGTCCACCAGGGGCACGTCGGTGGCCACCGTAACCTCTTCTTGACTTAAGGGTACGATGATCCTTACCACGCTTTCCACGTGCAGGTTGACGTAATGCCGGGTCTGGTTGATGCCCGCCTCCTGAAAGCCGTCCCGTATTTGCACCCGAACTACCCCGGTGGGAACGAGTTGCCACTCCACCCGGGGCCCAAAGCGCGCTAATAGATCGCTACCCAGGACCTGCCCCAGCGGAACGCTGAAATACTCGCTCTTCAGGGCTTCCAGTCTTTCTTGCACGGCCAAGGTAACCGCGGCGGCCAGACGGTTAAGGGCCAAGACATTGGCAGCCAGGTATACTATCCTCTCCTGGCCGTCTTTCTCCACCTGAACCAGATCTTCATAGCGCAATCCGGAAGCCCGGACTTGATCCAGTACCGCCTCTTGAACCACCCGAGTAGCGGTCCATTCGGCCTGGTTCCGGGCCACCACCAGAAAAGTAGGCCGTAGGCTGGCCTCCAGGGCCCAGAAACCCAGCCCCGCTACAAAGAGAAGCAATAATAGAATCACGGCCACCACGCGAGGACCCGGCGACCGCCACCGTCTCCTGCGCAGGCCCAATGGGCTTTCACCTCCGTAATTACTAGGGTATGAGCCACCTGAGAAGAAGGTGAAAGGGCCCTGAATGGGCCTGCTTCTCTGCGCAGCAAGCGGCGGAGAAGGCGCTCAAGGGACTCTATCAAGGCCTGAACCGCCTGGCCTGGGGGCACTCGGTAAGGGCACTTTTGGAGGGCCTCGAAGATGCCTTCGGGGTGGACTCCTTTCTCGAGGGGGCCAAGCTACTCGACAAATACTACATTCCGCGCGCTACCCCAACGGTTTCGACTTGGGCGCCCCCATGGACTATTTTACCGAGAAGGAGGCCATTGCCTACGCAGGTCAAATCATCAAAAAGGCCAAGTAGGAAGGCAGAATGCCCCTATTCGTCGGGGGCACTTGGCAACGGATCGGCCCGGCTGCCGGTATGTTCCGCTTCTTCCTCAGACCAGGCGACGACCCTGAGGGCGCGGCACAGGAAACCGGTATGCCCCACCATGCGGAAGTTGGGGCGGGAGCTCCTCTCGCCCACATGCCAGGTCCGGAAGAGCACCTCCATCACTTCGGGCAGGGCGTAGTCCGACCTTTCCCGGACCGCGCGCACGAACTGCTCTGCCTGCCCGATGGTGGGCACGTAGGCCAAAAGAATGCCTCCGGGCCGCAAAGCCTCGGCCGTAGGCCCCAAGGCCCGCCAGGGCTCGGGCACATCCAGCACCACCCGGTCCAGCTCCCGCTCGGGGATGCTCTCGCAGACGTCTCCCGGGCGAAGAATGACGTTGGGCCGCGGGCCCAACGCGGCCTCCAGGTTCAGTCGGCTGAGCTCCAGCATATCTTCCCGAAGGTCGTAGCCGTAGACTTGGCCGCTCTCCCCCACGGCCCGGGCCAAGGCCAAAAGCAAGGCGCCCGAGCCCGTGCCGGCGGTCAGCACCCGGCAGCCGGGATAAAGGTCGGCCCAGACCCAAATCATGGCCAGGTCCTTGGGGTAGACGATGTTGCTCCGACGCGGCATTTTCAGGATAAAGTCCGAAAGGGTAGACCGGTAGACCCACACCGTTTCTCCCCTGGAGGTCAGAACCCGGCAGCCTGCCGGCCGCCCCACCAGGTCGTCGCAGTTAATCCGCCCTTCGTGCAGGTGGATCTGGCCGCCGGGGGCCAGCTTCTTAAGGTACATACGCTCCTTGGCACTCACCAGGGTTACGGTATCGCCGTACTGCAACAAGCCGCTATCCCCTCTCTTACGCTCCCCCCGGCCCGGGCTCCTGATTAGGGCCGAGGCGCTCACCTTGGGGAAGGTATCACCCGGACGAATCGCCGTCTGCCCACCTGAAGGATCAATTCCGAGCTGAGTTCCACTTCCAGATTGACGTCTTCCACCTTCCGGTCGTTGAGGCGCACGCCGCCCTGAAGGATCAACCGCCGCGCCTCCGAGGTGCTGGGGGCCAGACCGGCCAGCACCATAAGCCGGGGCAGCCATATTTTACTCCCGTCGCCTTCGTCCGGGGATATCCTCACTTCCGGCATCTCCTGGGGCAACTCGCGCTGCTGGAATACGCGCCGGAACTCTTCTTCCGCCCCTTGCGCCGCTTCTGGTCCGTGATAAAACCCCACGATCTCCCGGGCCAGACGCATCTTGGCATCCCGGGGATGCAGCGAACCTTCGGCCAGTTGCCGGCGAAGGCTTTCTAATTCCTCTAGGGAAATGGTAGTAACCAGCTCGAAGTAGCGGAGAATGAGTTCGTCGGGCAAGGACATGGTCTTACCGTACATCTCCTGCGGGGGCTCGCTGATGCCAATGTAGTTCCCTAGGCTCTTACTCATCTTCTGCACACCGTCCAGGCCTTCTAGAATGGGCAGCATGAGGGCCACCTGGGGCTCCTGGCCGTACTCCCTCTGCAGCACCCGACCCATGAGCAAATTGAACTTTTGGTCCGTTCCGCCTATCTCTATGTCCGCTGCCAAGGCCACGGAATCGTACCCCTGCATAAGAGGGTAGAAGAATTCGTGAATGCCTATGGGTTGACCTTCCCTAAAGCGACGGGCGAAGTCCTCCCGCTCCAGCATGCGGGCCACAGTATACTTGCTGGCCAGTTCTATGACCTCCTTAAAGGTCAGGGAGGCCAGCCACCGGCTGTTAAAGGTAACCTCGGTACGTTCCGGCTTCAGGATCTTGAAAATCTGCTCGCGGTAGGTCTGGGCGTTGGCCTGGATTTCCTCCTCGCTAAGCTGGCGCCGGGTCTCCGACCGTCCCGTAGGATCGCCGATGCGGCCGGTAAAATCCCCAATAATGATAATCACCCGGTGCCCCAGGTCCTGGAACTGGCGCAGCTTATGCAGCACCACCGTATGGCCAAGGTGGATGTCCGGGGCGGTAGGGTCAAGTCCCAGTTTCACCTTGAGCGGGGTCTCGGTGCGTAAGGAGCGTTCCAGTTTGGCCACCAACTCCTCTTCGGGGATTATTTCCGCCGTACCCCGCCGGATGACCGCCAACTGACGTTGTACCTCGCGGTGCAGATCCACCGGTACCTACCCCTTCCTGGCTGGAGTACAACCCAGCGTATTGTAGCACGCGGGGACCCCCAGTACAAGCAACCCCGAGCCTGCCGGCTGCCAGTTCACCCTGTCGGCAATCCTGGTTCTGCCTCGTACCCGTGGCTTCGCCGAGCGGACTACGGCTCGAGCTTTGGGTTCCGCCGGGCTCCCCGCGCAAGCACCTATCCATGGCGCCGGCGCGGCTTCGGGCTTCCGTGGCCTTCGCCCCGCCTCCACAGCCGCTTCTGCCAAGTTCGGTGCTCGCCGAGGCTCTAGGTACCCGGTGGAACCAGGGCTGCCAGCGGAAACTAGGGATGACCCGGATACTGAGTAGAGGGGGGCGGGAACCGCAGACGCCTAAACGGGAGTCGAAACTATGGTATAATCATGAGCGAGAAGCCCTCTAGGAGGAGGAACATGCCTCAGGAACAAAAGCCGGTCAGGAAAAGGAGACGGCTACGCGTGGGCCGGTTAATTCTCGTGGCCTTTTTCGTCCTTATCCTTTTGGCGGTAATGGCGGCCACGGGGGTAGTCCTGGCTGCGGTTATGGATATGCCTGATTGGAATCCGGCCTTGATCGGGGGCGCCATGACCACCACCGTCTACGACCGGGAGAACCAGCTGATAGCCTCCCTGCACGGCCAGGAGAACCGTATCCCCGTCCCCTTGGAGCGTATACCCGAGCACCTCCAGGAGGCGGTGATCGCCATCGAGGATATGCGCTTCTACCAGCACCACGGGGTGGACCCGCGGGCCATACTAAGGGCGGCAATTGTAGACATAACTCGGGGCACCCGGGAGCAGGGAGGCAGCACCATTACCCAACAATTGGCCAAGAACGCCTTCATCGAGAACCCCGAAAAGACTCTGAAGCGCAAGGTTCAAGAGGCCATCATGGCCATACAGCTGGAAAGGATGTACACCAAGAGGGAGATCTTAGAGTTTTACCTTAACGAAATCTACTTTGGACACGGAGCCTACGGGGTACAGGCCGCCGCCAAGACCTATTTCAACAAGAACGTGGAAGACCTGAATCTGGCCGAGGCGGCAATGCTGGCCGGCCTGATCAAGAGCCCCGGCACCTACAGCCCTCTAATGGAGGCCAACTTGCCTCGGGCCAAGGAAAGGCAGGCTCTGGTACTGGACACCATGGTCCGGTGTGATTTCATTACCCGGGAAGAAGCCGAACAAGCCAAAAAGGCGCCGCTGGAATTCCGCCAAGGAGAGGCGGAGAAAAGCAGTTACCGCTACCCGTTCTACTTAGACTACGTAGTAGAAGAGGCAGAGAAGCTCTTGGCCGCCAACGGGTTGGAAGAAAAACTGCTGTTCACCGGCGGCTTAAAGATCTATACCGCCCTGGACCCCAAGACCCAGCAGAAAATGGAGCAGGTTTACCACGACGCCGACAACTTCCCCAAGAGTGCGGACGAGGTGCCGGTGCAGAGCGCCATGGTAGTGCTCGATCCCCACACCGGGGAATTAAGGGCGCTAATCGGAGGCAGAGAACACGAGGTGCGCCGGGGCTGGAACCGGGCGGTGCATACCAAGAGGCACCCCGGCTCGGCTATTAAGCCTATTGCCGTCTACGCGCCCGCCCTGGAGGAGGCCGGCTACTCCCCCGCCACGGTGGTGGACGACGTCCCGGTATCCTACGGCAAGTACGCACCCGATAACTACGACGGTCGATACCGGGGTCTGGTTAGCATCCGGGAAGCCGTGCGCTGGTCCATTAACGTGGTAGCGGTAAAGGTTCTGCACGACATCGGGGTGGAAAGGGGGTACAACTTCGCCCGGGACCTGGGGCTCCCCCTTACGGACCGCTACAAGTACCTAAGTCTGGCTTTGGGGGCGGCCGAAGCTTCCCCGCTGGACATGGCCGCCGCCTACGCCGCCTTTGCCAACGGCGGCATATGGATCCAGCCGCACGCCGTAACTAAGATCACCGACCGGTTTGACCGGGTGCTGGTGGAAGTAAAACCCTATAAGAAAGTGGTGATGAGCGAGCAGACGGCCTTTCTTATCACCGATATGCTGCAGACCGTGGTTAAAGAGGGTACCGGTACGCGGGCCCGTTTGGACCGTCCGGTGGCGGGAAAGACCGGCACCACCCAGCTTCCGGACACTCCGGAGTTCCGGGGTAAGAGCGGTACTACCGACGCCTGGTTCATCGGCTATACCCCGGAGCTGGTGGGCGCAGTATGGATGGGCTACGACCAGACCGATCCCAAGCACTATCTGCGGCACGTGGCCGGGGGGACCTATCCGGCCCTCATCTGGAAGGCGGTAATGGCCGAGGCCCTCAAGGGACAACCGGTGCGGCAGTTTCCTCGCCCCCCCGGCATAGTCTACGTATCCGTAGACGCCAAGTCCGGGCTCTTGCCCAGCGAACTCACTCCCCGCCAGTTTGTGGTCACCGAAGTCTTCGCCAAGGACCGGGTGCCCACCAGGGTTTCGGACGTGTGGGTAGAGGCTCAGGTGTGTACGGAGAGCCACAAGCTGGCCACGCCGGCCTGCCCCTCGGTGGCCACCGGGGTATTTCTAAAGCGGCCGGTGCCCTATACCGGCAATGTTAAGCCCGAAGATGCGGATCTAGAAGTGCCTACGGAGTATTGTCCCTTGCACGCCGCAGGCGGCGAAACGGTAGAAGTGGAAGTCTGTACGGATCCGCGCCACCAAGGGGTAACTTACCTGGCTAACCGACCGGCGCCCGGACAGGAGGGCGGTTGCCCTCCCGACCTAATCGAGCGCCGGCACTACCCGGTAAACCAGGCTCCCACCCAGTACTGCCCGCTTCCCGACCACCAGGTCGCCGGTGCGGCCCTTGACGGAACCGTACCGGTAGAGACCGCCCCCCAGGCGCAATTGAAAGCGGAGGTAGTAGTTTCGGAGGAAGGGGCTCACGGGTACGCCGTGCGGCTTGAGTGGCAGGTCTCGGGCAAGAGAAACGCAAAGGAATGGACCTACGGCCTCGAGCGCGGAGATCCGGAAGGAACCCAACGTATAAAGCTGGCCACGGTGACGGAAACCAGGTATTTGGATACCCGGGTGGAACCGGGCAGACCTTATTCCTATTGGCTGACGGTGGTGGACCGCCAGGGCAAGGTTAGGGCCACGGCCGGCCCGGTTACGGTTTTCGTGCCTAAGTCAGATTGACTACCGTAACCCCTATACCGCCCTCTCCGGGCCCACCCAGACGAAAACTCTTAACGTGCGGGTGGTCGGCCAGAAAGCGGTGGATGGCCGCCCGGAGAATGCCTTCGCCTTTGCCGTGAATTACCACCACCGAAGAAAGCCCGGCCAATACCGCCTCGTCCAGGTATTTGTCTACCTCGGCCAGTGCCTCTTCGGTAGTCAAGCCCCGGACCATAATACTGGGTGATACCTCCCGGGTGGCCACCACCGAGACCGAGCCGGTTTCCTTTCGGCGGGAAACAGCTTCCGGCTTTTGCTCCGGCAAGGCCTCCAACTCGGAAAGCGGAAGCTGTAGGCGCAGGTTTCCTACCATTACCGTAACTTCACCCGAGCCCGCCTTAGCTACGATTTGTCCCCGTTGTTGCAGTTTGGGAACCCAAACCCAGCTTCCCGGCTCGACGGCAGCAACCGGCCCGGCGCCGGTAGGAACCGACGGCTCTTGAGCTTCCGGGAGGAGCCGATCCAGCTCTTGCCGGGCTACCTGAAAGGCGCGGTCGGCGGCCCGCCTGCCTTCTTCGTCCAGGCGGGCGCGGAACTGACGCCAAAGCGTCTTGAGTTCGCCCTGCGTGCGCCGGACCAGAGCCTGCGCCTCGCGCCGGGCCTCGGCCAGCGCCGCCTGCCGGCTCACCTCGAACTCCTTCTTTTCCCTTTCCAACTGCCTCAAGATACGCTCCAATTCTTCGGCGCGCCGGGCGGCCTCGGTTTGCCGATGCTCATACTCCCGCCGCTGCTTCTCCAGCTCGGCCAACAATTCACCCCATTCCCGCCGTTCGGGACCCAAGAACTCGCGGGCCTGCTCCAGAATAGAACGGGGCAGACCCAGGGTTTCCGCTACCTGCAAGGCATTACTTCCCCCCGGAAGCCCTACCCGGAAACGATAGGTAGGTACCAGACGCGCGGCGTCGAACTCCACCGCCGCATTGGCCACCCGCGGGGTCTGGTGCGCGTAGAGCTTCAGCTCGCCCAGGTGGGTGGTGGCCATTACCTTGGCTCCTCGCTCCCGGAGGTGCTCGAGTATGGCCTGAGCCAGGGCGGCCCCTTCCGCCGGGTCGGTTCCGGCGCCGATTTCGTCCAGCAGCACCAGGGCCGGCAGCTCCAAATTGTTTATGATGCTCACGAGGTTGTTCATGTGGCTGCTGAAGGTGCTGAGCGACTGCTCGATGCTCTGCTCGTCACCGATATCGGCGTAAATCCCGGTAAAGACGGCGGCCTCGGAACCGGCCGCAGCGGGGACGAAAAGACCCGCCTGGGCCATAACCGTCAGCAGCCCCACCGTCTTCAGGCTCACCGTTTTTCCCCCGGTGTTGGGGCCCGTAATAATCAGCAGATCATAGTCTTCTCCCAAACCTACGTCTATGGGCACCACCCGGTCCTTAGGCAATAAGGGGTGCCGGGCGGCCAGCAGCCGTACCCGACCGGAATGGTTGAGGAGCGGCAAAGTGGCTTCCTGCTCCCGGGCCAGCCGGGCCTTGGCCAAGAAGAGATCTAGGCGGGCTACGGCGGCCAACGACTGCTCCAGTTCCGAAACCAGTTGCCCCACGGCGCGCGACAGTTCGGCCAATACGGCGGCTATCTCTTCCTGCTCCTGATCCTCCAGGAGCCGTAAACGGTTATTGAGTTCCACCACGGCCATGGGCTCGATGAAGAGGGTGGCTCCACTGGCCGACTGGCCGTGAACGATGCCGGGAACACGCTGCCGGTATTCCTGCTTTACCGGCAGCACGTAGCGATTGTGACGCTGGGTAACTACCAGATCTTGCAGGAACTTTTGCGTGGCGGGGTCGCGCAGGAGGGAATCGAGCTTCTCCCTCAGTCGCGCTTCGAGAGCCCGTCTCTCCCGGCGGACTTGGGCCAAGCGCGGCGAGGCCGCATCCAGCACTTCGCCCTCCGGAGAGAGGCTGCCGGATAGCCGTGCTTCCAGCTCCGGGGCCGGCCGCAAGGCCTCGGCCGCCTGTCGCCACCGAGGCAAGTCACCCTCCAGGCGCTTGGTAAAACGCGCCAATTGGTGGATGGTTACCAGAGCCGTATACACCCGCCATAGCTCCTCCGGGCCCAGTACGCCTCCCACCCCCACCCGTTCCAGCAACGGGCGCAGATCGCCGGCTCCGCTCAAGGAAGGGCCACCGTAACGGCGTAGAATCTCCTCCGCCTCGGCGGTTTCTTCCAGCCGCGCTGCTACAACGGTAGGATCAATGGCCGGAGTAAGCGCCAGAGCCAGTTCCCGACCCAGGGGAGTATCGCAGTGGCCGGCCAGCTTCTGCCGAATCTTAGGAAACTCCAGTAGCTCCAGGGTCTTCTCCGTGATCAAGCCTCCGGCTCACCTCCTACACTCCCCGGTGATAGTGACCGCGGGTAAAGCGCCGGCCCAACCCGGCCAGCAACCGTTCTTCGGTTTGCGCCAGCCACCGGGCAGACCGGTCTCCTCTCTGCAGGCGTTCCAGACACTCCCGGTAGGTACCCACCACCCGGGCTATCTCCGGCGCCTCGGCCCGCCTAAGCTCCAAACGGAGGCCTGCGGGACGAAGGGAGAGGATGCCGGGGAGTTCGGCCAAAAGACACAGCTCTCGGCTGTTAAAGAGATAGAAGCGGCAGCTCCGGTCGCAGGCCAGGGGAAACTCGTAGCCCTGGCGGTCTTTCAGATAGTACCCGCCCCGCCGACAGAGCCGGCGGCAGGTGCCCTCCGGAGCGCCCGCCCCCACCGGGCAATGAGCCGCAGTCATGAGAGGGAAGTTGCCGTGCACCACCACCTCGGCGCATAAAACGTCTAACGGCGCCAGGACGGCGAGTTGACGCCGATTCAGTTCCGGGGAAAGGGTTAGGCCGGCGAAACCCAGCTGGCGAAGGAAGGCCGCACCGGCCGGGTTAAAGAGGTTGAAGGTATAGTCCGCCACCAGGCTCCGTCCGGGCAGCCGCTCCTGCGCCGCCTCCCACCCGGCCGGCCCGGCTATCAACACGCCGCGGACCCCGAGGTCTAGGGCCAGCTCGATTCTTTCCTCCACCAGCCGCTTTTCCGAGGGGTGCCAGAAGCGGGGCAGACCCACGTAGACCTCTTTTCCCGCCGCCAGTGCCGCCCGTACCACTTTCTCCCAATCTTGCTGCCTAGCCCGGCCCCGATCCTGCCACTCTTCAGCCGCCAGGTAGACCCGGTCGGCTCCGGCGGCCAGGGCTGCTTCCGCCGCCGCCGGCTCGCTCACCGCCACCGTGAGCCGGGGCGGCAGATCTTTTTCCGGCCCCAACACTTCCGGGGTGAAAGCTCTCACTTCCGCCCGCCGGAGGAATTCTCCTCGATCCGGGGGCGCGTACGGCCGGGCGGCGGCCAAACGGACGGCTTCCAGTTCGGCTACCAACCGGCGGCGCGTCCGATTAAGGCTGCTTAGGGGTACCATTATGCTCCCCTTGAGCTCGGCCTCAAGCTTCCGGAGATAAAAGGCCGTTCCCCCCAGCCGGCCCAGGTGCTCGGCCAGAACCGCCCGGTCCAAGGGGTGCTTCTCTGCCGGCTGACAATACTCCTCCGTCTGCACCGATACGCTCCGGCCCTCGTCGTCCTCGGCGGTCAGGGTGAGAGGCAGCCCGGGCCCACCCACCGCCTTTATCCGTAGGGGCACGACTTGCGCTGCCTGCGGACGGCGGTAGGAAGCCCTGGCCTTCTCGATCAGCAGGGTGTCATGGGTCTTGAATACCCGGTCGCCCACCCCCACGCCGGGAGGTGCCGCCAGCCACACCGTGTCTCCTTCCCGGCCCTCCGCCGCCGCCCGGCCGTCTAGCCCCAGCTCGCCGACCGTAAGCCCCTGCCGTCCTCCGCGGGTTACCCAGAATTCCACCCCGTCGCCCACCCGTAGCGGCTGCACCAAGCGCACCGCCGCCCGGCCGGGTCCGGTGGCTACCACCCGGCCCAGGTAGGCACCCCGGTTGTTGGGCCGCTGGTAGCTCATTAACTCCCGGCCCCGCCGGCCCAGGAGGTAGGCAGCGGTGAATTCCCGGTTAAAAATCTGGGCCAGTTCCCGCACTTCTTCGGCCCTGGGTCGAAAGCCCTGCGGGTCCTCAGCGTAGCGGTCCAGGGCCTGGCGGTAGATCCGGGTAACGGTGGCCACGTATTCCGGCCGCTTCATGCGACCTTCGATCTTCAGGGCCGCCACCCCGGCGGCCGCCAGCTGCGGCAGCAGCTCCAAAGCTTTTAGGTCCCGGGTGCTGAGCAGATAGCCCTCGGCCTCAGCCGGACCGCCTTCCAGCCGATAGAACAACCGGCAGGGCTGAGCGCACCGCCCGCGATTGCCGGAACGTCCTCCCACGAAACTGCTTAACAGACATTGACCGGAGTAACTGAAGCACAGCGCGCCGTGCACGAATACCTCCAGTTCCACCTCCGGACAGGCTTCCCGGATGGCGTTTATGTCCGCCAGGCTGAGTTCCCGCGCCAGCACCACCCTCCGAAAGCCTAACCGGGCGAGAAACCGGACCCCTTCGGCGTTATGAATGGTCATCTGGGTGCTGGCATGAAGAGGCAATTCGGGAAGGGCCCGGCGGGCGGCCTGGGCCAGGCCCAGATCCTGCACCAGTACCCCGTCCACCCCCCATTCCGCCAGCCGATAAAGATAGTCCAGCGCCCGGCCGAATTCCTCCGGAGCAATAAGGGTATTCACCGCGGCGTAGATCTTCGCCCTTCGCAGGTGACAGAACTTCACCGCCTCGGCCAGCTCGGCCTCGCTGAAATTGGGGGCGTAGCTGCGGGCGCTGAACTCCTTGCCGCCCAGGTATACCGCGTCCGCACCGTTGACCACCGCGGCGACGAGAGCCTCCCACTCTCCCGCCGGAGCCAATAGCTCGGGCAAGCGAACCATAAGCCTACCGCCGCACCCGTGGCAGACCGGAGCAGGTCTCCACTTTTACCCCCCGTTGCTCAAGATGGTCCAGGAACAGATTCATGCCCAGGGCATCGCTGGCCATGTGGCCGGCAATCACCGCGTTAAGGTGGTGCTTTTCCGCCTCTTTACGGTGTTCCTCGCTCAGGTGCATGGCCACCACCGTACCCACCCCGGCCACGCTGAGCCGCTCGTAGATTTCTTTGGCTCCTTCGGTACCGCCGGTCATATCCACGAAAATCTTGCCTACCCGCCGTTCCTCCGAGCCCAGGATGATCTCCGGCCCGGCCCCCAGGCGGCTGGAAGCCTTGTATTCCGGAATTTCCTTGAGGGCCTTCACCAGGTCACCCAAGGTGACCGGAGCCTTCTCGGCCAGGAAACCGTTCAGGTACCTGGTCACCAAATTGTCCGCCGGAGTGTGCACGCACAGGAAGGCAAAGCCCAGTAGCCGGGCGGCATCCACCGCTCGCTGGTGGTTTACGGGCAGCAGATTCCGCCGCACCTCGCTTATGCGGCCCGCCATGAGCGCCTCGGCCACGTTGATGGGCACTCCCAGCCGGTAAAGCACGTCTTCCTGCAGGTGCATCACCCGGTAGAGGTTGGCCAGCGCGCCGCCCTCGGGATGGTGGGCGAGAAGCAGGTCGATCTTCTTTCCCTGCTGCCGCAAGGCGTGCGCCAGCAGTACCTCCCCCACCTCCAGGTCGATGCCGGCCAGGACTGAGCGTACCTCGGCTTCGGCCTCCCCGTTGAGAATCCGGGTATCCCCGTAGGGATTGGTAAGGCGTTCCCGGTCGTAATCGGCCTTCTCTTCCTCGGGGAGCTTATCGAACTCCTCCTTTTCCCGCTGTAACCACCGGTCGAGCTCCTCCCGACCGCGCGGATCAGCCTCCATGCCCAGTTGCACCGCCAGCCGATAGATCTCACCTAAGCGCACTTCTACTCCCCCTCCTTCAGGCTTACAGCACTTTGTTCATACAAGACTTCGTTCAAACTGCCGCTCCGGTAACCTTCTAGATCCAGGGCCACGTAACTATAGCCTAACTCCTTAAGCCGCCGGGTAACCTCGGCCCGTTTCTCCCAAGCCCTGGGCAACTCCTCCACCCCTACTTCTATACGGGCCAAGGAAGCGTGGTGTCGCACCCTTACCTGGGAAAAACCCAGGGCCTCCAGAAAAGCCTCGGCCTGCTCCACCATAAGGAGCTTGGAAGGGGTGATCCTTTCACCGTAAGGGAACCGCGAAGCCAGGCAGGCCGTCGAGGGCCGGTCCCACACCGCCAGCCCCAACTCTCGCGCCGCCGCGCGGATTTCCCGCTTGGTCCAGCCCAGTTCCCGCAGCGGGCTCAATACCCCGAGCTCCTTGGCCGCCTCAGTTCCGGGCCGAAAGTCTCGGGCATCGTCCGCGTTGGTGCCGTCCAGCACTCCTCCCGCCCCCAGGGCCGCGGCCACTTCCACCAGACGGGCCAGAAACCAGCGCTTGCAATAGTAGCAGCGCTGAGGCGAATTCTGGACGAATTCCTCTCGCTCCAGTTCTCGGGTGGGCAATATCAGATGACGCAACCCCAAAGCCGCCGCCTGGCCTAGGGCCTGCTCCCTTTCTCGCGCCGGATGAAGCGGAGAAACGGCGGTGGCCACCACTACTCCCTCGCCCAACACCTCGGCCGCCAGCGCCGCCAGAAAGGTGCTGTCTACACCTCCGGAAAAGGCAATCACCGCCCGCTTCAGCCGGCGCAGGTAGGCTCGCAGCGCCTCCAGTTTCTCCTGCCTCTCCATGTCCGGTCGTTCCTCCACCCCGCCCCGCCCGTTGCCGGCTCCGACCGGCACCAGCTGCCCTCCCGGCGCGGCGCTCCGTTCCCGCCCCCGGCCTAACCCATCCATGGCGCCGGCGCGGCTTCGGCCGTCCAGAGGCCTAGCGCCCGCCTCCACCCTCGCTCTCGCCCAAGTTCGGCGCCGGCGAGCCTTTAGGTGCTTGGGGAAACCAGGACTGCCAGGAGAAACTGGGGACACCCGGGGCCGCAGCCGGTCGGTTTCTAGCCCGCCGCCCGGCGCCGGGGAAGACGGGCGAGCAACTCCTCCAGAGGCAGGGTATTAAGCACCTGGCCGGGTTCCAGTCCGGCGCGGCGGGCCACCGCCACCCCCAGGCGCATGGTCCCCAGGTGGGCGGCGTCATGGGCGTCCGTGTTGATTACCAGAGGCACGCCCAGCGCCGCCGCCCGTCTGGCCGCGTCCGAACCCAGGTCCAGCCGGTCGCCCGTGGCGTTGATCTCCAGGACTTTGCCCTTTTCCGCCGCCATTTCCAGCAGGCGGTCGAGATCTACTTCGTAACCCGAGCGCCGACCGAGAAGTCGACCGGTAGGGTGGGCAAGAATGTCTACGTAAGGGTGGCTTAGGGCGGAGCTGAGTCGGGCCATAATCTGGTCCGGCGTCTGCTTGAAGCCGGTGTGGATCGAGGCGATGACCAAATCCATTTGGGCCAGGACCTCGTCCGGATAATCCAGCGTCCCGTCAGCGAGGATATCCACTTCCACCCCGGCCAAGAGTCTGGTTCCCGCCCTATCCCGATTCAACTCGTGAATGAGCGCCCGCTGCTCCAACAGCCGGTCGACACTCAGGCCCCGGGCTACGGTCAGCGAGCGGGAATGATCGGCTATTCCCAAATAAGCATAGCCTCTAGAAGCGGCCGCTCGGGCCATTTTTTCCAGATCGTAAAGCCCGTCGCTCCAGTTGGTATGCACGTGCAGATCGCCCTGCACGTCTTCCAGTCGCACCAGGGAGGGCAGCCGTCCTTCGGCCGCGGCCTCGATCTCTCCCTCTCCCTCCCGCAACTCCGGAGGCACGAACTCCATTCCCAGCGCGGCGTAGATGTCTTCCTCTTTCAGAGACGGCAGCAGGGGCTCGGCAGCGGCCACAGGAACCGCCGGGTACTCCTCCGGTGGAAAAAGTCTCCCCACGCCCAGGAGAACCGCCCTCTCCGAAGGCGCACATCGGCCCACCAGGCCGCCGAAATGCGCGGCCGAGCCGGTGTAGTACAGCAGGAAACGCCCGAAGTGCGCGGGGGCACAAAGGTAAACGCGGATTGTCACCCCCAGCCGACCGGCACCGGAGAGGAAGTTCGGTCCTTCCTCGTAGGTCTGCCGCCACTGCGGGTGGTTCTTAACCGCCCGGAGCACTTCCTCCGGAGCCCGGGTTCCCACCACCAGGGCGATGCCCTCGACCAATTCCTTGCCCCGGCGGACCTCACCGGCGACCGCCACCTCCTCCACCGCGGGCAGGCCACCGAGATCGGTCACCCAGGCTTCGGCCAACGACCAGGCAATGCCCAGGGGAACCTTCCCCGCCGAAGCCCGTAGCAGGCGTACCCCCTGCAGGATGTTCCACTCGGTCTTGGGCCCCATCCCCGGCAGTTCCCGCACCCGCCGTTGGCGGGCGGCCTCCTCCAGCTCTTCCAGGGTAGTGACCCTTAACCGCTCATGCAGGAGGCGCACGCTTTTAGGCCCCAGGCCGGGAATGGAAAGCATAGAAAGCAGACCGGGCGCAATCTCCTGCCGCAGCCGTTCGTGAAGGCTGCAACGCCCGGTCCTGATGACCTCTTCAATCTTCTTGGCCAGGGCCGGGCCGATACCCTGAATCTGCTGCAGCTGCCCGGCTGCGGCCAGCGCCTCCACGTTTTCGGACAGTTGTTCCACCACCCGCGCTCCCTGGCGGTAGGCGCGGATCTTGAAGGGGTTCTCCCCTTTGAGCTCCAGCAGGTCCGCGATCTCGTTGAATATCCAGGCGATCTCCAGGTTGGAAATCAAACCCTCCCTGCACCACCCAGCCCCTTCTTCTCCTCTTCAATGAGGCGTACCAGGGTTTCGTAATCCTCCCGGAGTTTGTGAAACTCGTCGGCAATATGCATGGCCGCCAGCACCGCCGCCTTGTTAACCGAAAGGCTGGGATACTTCTGCACGATCTGCCGCATCTTACGGTCCACGTAGGCCGCCAGCTGCTTTATGTAGTCTTCCGGCTCCGTACCCCGGATGCGGTACTCTTGACCCATGATGGACACTACGGTCCGCGTCAGATTATCGCCGGCCACCGCCGTCTCCTTCCTCTCCCGTTTCAGCTCAGCTCCGCAGCCGGGCCCCCACTTCCTCTTCCAGCCCGCCCACGATACGTTCGCACACGGTGCTGACTTCCTTTTCCGTAAGCGTATGGTCCTCGCTCTGGAAGACCATGCGGTAGGCAAGGCTCTTGTACCCTTCGGGCACGGAGCCGCCCCGATAGACATCGAACAGGCGCACTCCCCTAAGCAAGTCGCCGCCGTAGCGGGTAATGGCCTGACGCACCTGCGCGTGGGTTACGGCTTCGGGCACCAGCACCGCTATGTCCCTGGCCACTGCCGGATAGCGCGCCCAAGGCCGGTACCGCCTCCGCACCTCGACCGCAACGGCAAAGATCTTCTCCAGGGTGAGTTCCAACAAGCACACCCGGTCCGGCAGAGAGAAATCCTCTAGCACCCCCGGATGGAGCTCGGCCAGCCACCCCATCTCTTCCCCGCCGTAAAGCACGCGGCAACGCCTTCCCGGGTGCAGCGCCGCCCATTCCGGCCCGGAGGCGAATTCTAGCCCTTCCGATAAGCCCCAGAAGGCAAGAAACCTCTCCAGCACGCCCTTGAGGTAGAAGAAATCCAAAGGCCGGGCCGGCCGGTTCCACTCCTTGGGGTCCTCTCCCCCCACCAGCGCCCCCAGCCGCCATTCCTCCTCGGGCAGTCCTCCCGGCTCGCGGGGCAGGAATACCTTGCCCAATTCGAAGAAACGGAAGGCTCCGCTCCCCCACGCGGCGTTGCTCGCCGCCGTCTGCAGGAGACCCGGCACCAGGGTAGGCCGCATGACACTCTGCTCCTCACCAAGGGGATTACGCAGGGCCAGGGTACTGGCCCAGGGATGGCCGGGCCCTGCCTTAAGAAGCTCAAGGCTCCGGGGGCTTATGAAGCTGTAGGTGAGCACCTCCCTGAAACCGAGGTCGGCCAGCAAATGCCGCGACCGGCTGAGGAATTCCTGCTTCGGGTTCTGCTTGGGCTCGGCACCGATTACCGGCGGAAACACGGCGGGAATACGCTCGTACCCGTAGAGGCGCCCGACTTCCTCCACCAGATCCTCCGGCAGTCGCAGGTCCGCCCGATACGAGGGTATGTTTACCTTCAGGTTCTCTCCCTCTTCCCGGCAGTCCAAGCCCAGCCTTTCCAGACACCCTTTGATCTCTTCGCGCGACAACTCCACGCCCAGCAGGGCATTTGTCCGCTTCACCGATAGGTCAACGCTCACCGCTACCGCAGTCCGATGATCCACGTCCAGGAAACCGTCCAGCACCTCGCCCTGCGCCAATTCGGCCATAAGCGCCGCGGCCCGCCTGGCGGCCAGAGGCGCCAGTTCCGGGTCTACACCCCGCTCGAACCGGAGGGAGGCCTCCGAGCGCATGCCCAGAGCCCGGGCCGAACGCCGGATGTTGGCGCCGGAAAAGCTGGCCGACTCCAGAAGTACCCAGGTAGTGCGGTCGTTGATCTCGGTCTCTTCGCCGCCCATGATACCGGCCAGCGCAATCGCGCGCTCCGCGTCGGCGATCACCAGCATCTCCGGGGTCAGCTGGCGCTCAACCCCGTCCAGGGTGCGCAACCGCTCTCCCTCCCGGGCCCGGCGGACTATGATCTTGTGTCCCTCAATACGCTCGTAATCGAAGGCGTGCAGGGGCTGGCCCAGCTCCAACATTACGTAGTTGGTAATATCCACCACGTTGTTGATGGGCCGCATACCCGCCGCCCGCAGGCGGTGCTGCATCCACTCCGGAGAAGGACCCAGCTCAAGTCCACGAATGACCACCGCCACGTAGCGCGGGCAGAGATCCGTTGCCTCCACCACCACCGAAGCGTAGGCCGACGCCGGCTCGGAAGCGGTGGGAAGTTCGGGCCGAGGGAGCCGCAGCTTCCCCCCGGTGATGGCCGCTACCTCCCGGGCCAGGTTTACCAATCCCAAGCAGTCCGCCCGGTTGGGAGTGACATCTATCTCCAGCACGGTATCGTCGAGGCCCAGATGGGTTGCTACCGGTTCGCCTACGGGGGTGGACGGCGGGAATACCAGGATGCCCTCCTCCTGCCGGTGCCCTTCCAGGCCCAACTCCCAGGCCGAGCAGACCACCGCCTCTGAAACTATACCCCGAAGCCGCACCTCTCGCACCGGTCCCAAATTGGGCGGCGAGGCTCCGGGAAGGGCTACCGCCACCTTTTGGCCGCGGGCCACGTTGGGGGCACCGGTGACCACCTGGCGCTTCCCCAGCCGCCCCAGATCTATCTGCGCCACCAGAAGATGATCCGAGCTCGGATGGGGAGCGAGACTCACGATTTCACCGGTAACCACACCCTGGAGGCCCCGGTCCAAATGCTCCACCGAGGAGACCTCCAGACCGGCGTTGGTAAGCTTATCCGCCAGTTCCGAGGGCCCCAGTTCAAGCTCTACGTACTCCTTAAGCCAATTGAGGGGAACCCGCATCGGCCTCTCCTTCCGTTCTGACTAGAACTGGCTCAGAAAGCGCAGGTCGTTGGCGTAGAACAGGCGCAGGTCGTCGATACCGTACTTCAGCATGGCCACCCTCTCCACCCCCATGCCGAAGGCGAAGCCGCTGACCTCGGCCGGGTCGTATCCGGACATGGAAAGCACCCGCGGGTGCACCATCCCGCTGCCCAGGATTTCCAGCCAGCCGGTTTGGCCGCAAACCCGGCAGCCGGCTCCGCCACATACCACGCAGGAGATGTCCACCTCTGCGCTCGGCTCGGTGAAGGGGAAGTAACTGGGCCGGAAGCGCATGCGCCGATCCGGGCCGAAAAACCGTTCCACAAAAGCCTGCAGGGTGCCCTTGAGGTGGGCGAAAGAAATGTCCCGGTCCACCAGCAGCCCTTCTACCTGGTGGAACATGGGGGAATGCGTGGCGTCGTCGTCCCGCCGGTACACCTTGCCGGGCGCGATAACACGAACCGGCAGCCGGGGTGCCGTGCGCTCCATCACCCGGACCTGAACCGGGGAGGTATGGGTGCGCAACAATATCTCCTCGGTTATGTAAAAAGAATCCTGCATGTCCCGGGCCGGATGCTCCCGGGGGATGTTCAGGGCTTCAAAGTTGTAGTAGTCCAGTTCCACCTCCGGGCCTTCGGCCACCGAGAACCCCATTTGTACAAATATAGTAGTAATTTCCTCTAAGGCCTGAGATACGGGGTGCAGCCCGCCGCGGGGCAGGAGTGTACCGGGCAGGGTAACGTCTAAGACCTCGGCGGCAATTTCCTTTTCCCGTTCCCTGGCCCGCAATACTTCGGCCCGCCTTTCCAGCTCTTCCTCGAGCCGGAGGCGTACCTCATTCGCTACCCGACCCACGCGGGGCCGTTCCTCCGGACTGAGTTCGGACATTCCCCGGAGCACCCGGGTGAGCAACCCCTTTTTCCCCAGGTACTTTACCCGCCAGGCGTCGAGGGCCTCAAGATCGTTTACGCTGCTAAGGTCCCGTTCCGCTTCCTCCTTGAGACGTAATAGTTCTTCCTGCATTGATGGTTTGGCCTCCCGGTTTCACTGCAACAGCAGCCGACGATACATCATGTAGGCCACGATGGAGCCCGTACACTCGAAGATCCGCCAGAACAACTCTGCCGCCTGGGGCACGACTTTCACGGTCTTCATCCTCCCACCCTCCTGCTGCACCGCCCTCACCCGTTGCTGATTATAGCATAATTGCCGAGAAGCCGGCAACTTTACCGGGTCGGCGGGTTGCCGTAGAGGGTCTCCGCTTCCGACCGCTGCCGTGCGGCCTCATATAACAGCACCGCCGCTGCTGCCGCCACGTTGAGCGATTCCCCTGCCCGCATGGGCACCGTGACTCTTTGTGCCGGCCCCTCGGCCAGTTGCGGCCGTGGTCCCCGGCCCTCGTTGCCCACCACCAAGGCCAGGGAGCCCTCCCAGGGAAACCGGAAATAGGGGATACCGCCTTCGGGCACGGCCAAGACCGGTTCCACCCCGCGCCTGGCGGCCAGGGCCAACAGCTCCCCGGCGGCCACTCCAGTGGCCAGGGGGAGGTAGAACTGCGCCCCCGCCGCCGCCCGTAGGGCCTTATCGGCGTAGAGGTCGGTAGTACCCACCAGGGCCACCACCCCGCTACACCCGGCGGCCGCGGCCGTCCTCACCAGGGTACCGGCGTTGCCGGGATCCTGAACCCCGTCCAAAACCAGGAAGAGCCCGGGCGGGCGAAAAAACTCCTCCAGCTCCGGCTCCCGGCACCTGACCACCGCTAAAACGCCCTGGGGGGCGGGGGTGGAGCTAAGGCCGGGCCAGAGCCTCTCCGCCACCCGGTAGCAGGGTATGCCGCCCGCCTCTAGGCGGGCCAGGAGCTGCCGTCCTTCCTCTTTGGCCGCCGCCCGGGGCGAAAAGAGCACGTACTCCGGGTGCGTCCCGGCGTCCAGGGCCGTAGCCACCAGCTTAAACCCTTCCAGCCTGTAGCAGCCCTTCTTTTTGCGCTCCCGTCCCCGCATCAGGGCCCGGGCCAGCCGCAGGCGGGGATTATCGCATGAGGTCAACTCCAACAAGGCAGCTATCCCTCCAAGCGGCGCAGGGCGGAACGCTTACCCACCAGTACCAAGACGTCGCCTTCACGGATCATATCGTTGGCCCCCGGAGCGATAATCACCTGGCCCGAGGGCCGCTTCAGGGCTATCACCATCACCCCCAAGCGGGCGCGCAGGTTCAATTGCCCCAGGGTCTTGTTAACCAGGTCGGGAGTAGCCAGGATTTCCTCGATGCCGTACTCGGGCGAGAGCTCGATATAATCCAATACGTTCTTCGCCGCCAGGTGGTGGGCCAGGCGCACGCCCATGTCTCTTTCCGGGTAGATAACCTTGTCTGCGCCCACCTTCTCCAGCACCCGGCCATGAAGCTCGTTAATGGCCTTGGCCACCACATACTTTACGCCCAGCTCCTTAAGCATTACCGTTACCAAAATGCTGGCCTGGAGATCCTCCCCGATGGCTACCACGGCCACGTCGAAATTTCTCAGCCCCAGTTCACGCAGGGCGGCCTCGTCGGTAGCATCGGCCTGGACGGCGCGGGTGGCTATACCGGCTATCTCCTCCACTTTATCCTCCCGGCTGTCTATGGCCAGTACCTGGTGGCCCATTTCCACCAGAGTACGGACCAAGCTTTCCCCGAATCTACCTAAACCGATTACCGCAAAGTGGCGCATCCCTTTCTTGCCTCCTTAACCGACCGTAATCTTCTCTTCGGGCAAGTGGATCCGGGCGTGGGTCCGGTGTACCAGGGCAAAGCCCAGGGTGAGCGGCCCCACCCTTCCCACGAACATAGTAAAAATAAGGGCCAACTTCCCGACGGCCGAAAGTTCGGGGGTAATACCCCGAGACAAGCCTACGGTGCCGAAGGCCGAGGTACTTTCGAACAGCGCCTCACCTAAGGTACCGTCTCCGGCCACCAGCAACACCAGGGCGGCGCTGACCACTACTCCTAAAGAAATCAGGGTGATGGCCATGGCCCGAAACACGGTCATGGTTCCCAGGCGCCGACCGAATACGGTGGTCTGCTCTTTGCCGGAAAGAATGGTAGCTACCATGGCCAGGAGCGTGGCAAAAGTAGTGGTCTTTATCCCTCCTCCGGTCGAGCCCGGCGAAGCACCCACGAACATCAGCCCGATCAAGAGCCACAGGGTGGCCTCCCGCATCTGTCCGATGGGAAGGGTGGAAAAGCCGGCGGTACGGGGGGTTACGGCCTGAAAATAACTGGCCAGCACCTTCTCGCTCCAGGGAAGCCCGGCCAGGGTGGCCGGGTTGTCAGCTTCCAGCAGCAGGATGCCGAGCGTTCCCGCCCCGATCAGAAACAGGGTGGTTACCACTACCAGGCGGGTATGCAGAGAAACCCGGTGCCAGCGCCAGTTAGAACCGAGTTCGGTTACCACGTGAAAACCCAGGCCGCCGATAACAAAGAGGGTGGAAATAACTAGGCAAACCAACCAGTCTCCCCGGAAGGCTTCCAGGCTGGAAGTAAAGAGGTCAAAGCCGGCGTTGCAGAAGGCGGAAACGGCATGGAACAGGCCGTAATAAAAAGCGGTGCCCCAACCAAAGACCGGGGCCCAGTGAAAGCCCAGCAAGAGGGCACCGGCTCCCTCCACCAGGGCGGTAAAGACCAGCACCGCCTTGGTCAAGCGCACTATGCCTCCCAAACGGCTTTCCCCCAAGGCTTCCTGGATTATCACCCTTTGCCGGAGGGTGATGCGGCGCCCGGTGGTCAGGGCCACCAGGGTGGCCATGGTCATCAGCCCCAGTCCGCCGATTTGAATCAGACCCATGATTACCAACTCGCCGAAAAGGGAAAAGGTGTCGCGGGTATGGACTACGGTTAATCCGGTCACCGCCGTGGCCGAGGTGGCGGTGAAAAGGGCATCCAAATAAGGAACCGCTCTGCCCGTCTCCGAGGCCATGGGCAGACTCAGCAGTAGGGAGCCAAGCAGGATCAGCCCACCGAAACCCAGAACCAGGATTTGCGGCGGGCTGACTTTCGTTTCGCCGTTCAAACTCTTCGCCCCCAATCGAGTAGGAGGGGGCGGCTAGCCCCCGTCCTCTCACACCACCCGGCATG
>JANLFO010000029.1 GCA_024653205.1 Clostridia bacterium
GGTCCACCCACAGCGCCCTGCCCAGGTACCCGTATCCCATCACAACCTCCCCCTTCTAGACGGCAACAACGGTACGACTCGCCTCAGCCCGACCCCAACTATATGGTTGAGCCGCCGTCCACGAAGATCACCTGGCCTACTATGTCTGCGGATACTTCCGAGGCTAAAAAGGCCACGGTGTTGGCCACATCCTCCGGCTCGGTTCCCCGGCCCAGAGGAGTTTCCGGCAGGAAGCGCTTCCTTATGACGTCCTTGTCCCCTTTGACGAAATCGGTGTCAGTGGACCAGCCCGGGGCCACGCAGTTCACCCTTATGCCCGAGGAAATAAACGCCTTGGCCAATTGCTTGGTGAACACCACCAAGCCAGCCTTGGCCATGCTGTACGTGGAGACCGCCGGATGGATTACCCTGACCGTCCCGGAGGCGATATTGATTATGTTGCCACGTTTCTGGGCGATCATGGCCGGCAGCACCGCCTGGGTACAGAGCAGGGCGGCCTTGAGATTAAGCGCCAATTCTCGGTCCCAAGCCTCCTCGTCTTGCTCCAGAAAGGGCCGCTGTTCCAGCATGGCCCCGGCGTTGTTGACCAGGATGTCGATACGACCGAATTCTTCCAGGACCTTGTCCACCATCTTCACTACCTGGGCCCGATCGGTCACGTCCGCCGGCACCGCGAGACAACGGCGACCCAGAGCCTGTACCTGGGCCGCCGTATCCTCGGCCCGTTGAGCCCGTAGGCTGTTCACCGCCACCTGGCAACCCTCTCGGGCCAAGGCGAGGGCAATGGCGCGGCCGAAACCATTCGGGCTTCCAGCTCCGGTTACAAGGGCCACCTGATCGCCAAGGTTTAGGTTCATGATCGCTCCTCCTCACCTGTCAGACTGTTTCTGGGCGGTTACCGCATCACACTCGGCAAGTACAGGGCCAATTCGGGTACCAAATACAGCACGCCCAATGCTATACACATGGCCACAAAGAACGGTACTATAGCGGAGAACACCTCCTCCAGCCGCGTGTTCGTAATGCCGCTCACAACGTAGGCCACCATGCCTACCGGAGGCGTTAGCAGGCCCATCTCACCCACCAGGGTAACCATTACGCCGAACCATACCGGATCGGCCCCCAGGCTGGCAACCACCGGAAAGACAATCGGCATGGTAAGCAGCATCATGGCCAGGGTATCCATGACGCAACCCAGCGCAACGTATATTGCCAGGATAGAGATCAGGATTGCGTGGCGCGAAACCGCAAGTCCGGCTACCCATCCCTTGAAGTAGGCTGCAAACCCCGCGGCCGCCAGGAAATTCGAAAATATCATTGCGCCTATTGTAATCGTCAATATCATACACGTGTGCGTCACGGCCGTCCTTAGGGCACTGGTGATCAGATCTAGGGCAAAACCGCGCTTGGCCAGCAGCAGGGCTAGGGCTCCCGCCGCTCCTATTGCTCCCGCCTCTGAGGGCGTACATACACCGAAGAAGAGGCTCCCCATCACCAGGACGAACAGAATCAGCGCCCCTGCCACGCCCCGCAATGACCGTACCCTCTCGCGCAACGGAATAGCCGGCCCCGCCGGACCGAATTCCGGCCTGCGCCAACACAGAAAGGAAATAATCGCTATATATGAGGCTGTCAGTACAATACCCGGCAAAATCCCCGCCACGAAGAGTCGAGAAACGGAAGTACCAGTTAGGAATCCGTACACGATAAAAGCCATGCTAGGAGGGATCAAACTGCTCAAGCTTCCCCCGGCGGCCACAGCACCGCATGCCAGCCGTCGATCATACCGAAGCCTTACCATCTGGGGATAGGCGATCGTTCCCATTGCCGCCGCTCCGGCCATACTTACGCCACAACACGCCCCGAAGGCGGTGGAGGCCAATACGCTCGCTATTGCTACCCCACCCCGGAGCCTTCCTACCCACTTGTACGCCGCCTCGAAGAGTTCCGCACCCACCCCGGAATAGAATACAAACTGGCCCATGAGTATGAACAGTGGCAACGAAAGCAGATTGCTGTTCGTAGCCCAGGTATAGGGGGCGCTGCTCAGCAGGGACAGCGCCGGCCCCACGCCTTTCACCAACAGCACGCCCGCCGCGCCTGCCGTGGCGAAGGCAAAGCCTATCGGCATCCCGACCAAAATAAGGACAATAAATAACGCGAACCCGATGGCGCTGACGAATAGCTCCGGCACCTTCTACCTCACCTCTACTCCCTCAGTCTGCATGGCGCTTACCGTCACCAAGAAGGGAGTATAATACCTCCCGAGCCAACTGTGTAAGGATGAGAAGAGAACCGACTGGTACCAAAAAGTAAGTAAAACCTATCGGGATATCTACGGTTTGTAAGGTTCTTCCCTCGGCGTAGTTCGTTGCAGCGATGCGCCAGGACTGTTGGGCAACAACAGCAAACAACACTAGCAGGAGAATTCTTACTATCTGCTCGAGTACCGTTCGGGCCCGTGGGGGAAGCCTCCTGGTGAGCAACTCCACTTTGACATGCTGCCCCTGCGACTGCGTGGGCGCCCATCCCAGGAGCACAACCAGGCCCATCATGATTGAACTTATCTCTAGCGCCCCCAATATCGGCCGGTTAAGCGCGAATCTACCAAACACGTCGCACGTACCGAGTACCATGATAGCCGCCAGGGTAGCGGAACACATATACGTTGCGTATCGGTTCAGACGCCCAACCACGCGATCTATTGTTGAAAGCAAGTCCCGGTTCGCTTCTGGCCGCATCATCGCCATCCCCTTCTCAGTCTGATGACGGGGCATGCTGCCTGCACGCCGGCCCCTCGCCTTTATCCGACCGCAACTGACGCGGCCTTCGGTTACCGGAGCCCACTGGGTGCCGGGGTGCCGGGGCGCGAAGGCGAGGTGACGGTGTCTCGCCATCGGAGCTTCCGGTTCAGTCGCTGCTAGGCGGGAATGCGACACCCCGCCTTCGGGAGCCACTGCACCACGGCCACCTTGAGCGATGGCGACGTCCGGTAGACGGGTATAGACGGGTACCGTCCGGCCGGATTCAGGACACGCAGTACCGAGGCCGGCGCGAAAGTCCGGTTACTACTCCGGAAGCGGATAGCCGTATGCGGGCTGGTCCACTCCGAGTTCCTTCAGGCTGTTATAGAACTCGTCTGCCACCTGCCTGGCCGGCAATCCTTTGGCCTCATTTTCCGCTATCCATTCCTTGAAAATGCCAGCGCAGATTTCCTCCAGTTTCGCTTTGTCTGCATCGCTCCAACCGATAGATTGTCCGGTTGTGCTCAGGAACTTCTGCATAGCCTCTTCATACTCGTCTGCTTGAGCCTTAGCGATCATTAGAGAATACTTTCCGTCTGCATCCATGTCATCGATAATCTTCTGAATGTCTGGCGGCATCCGATTATAGACGTCCTTATTCATTGCTACTATATGCATGACTCTGAACATTCTCACCGGTTCGATCAAATATTTCACCCATTCATGGACGCCCGCACGATAGAGGCTAATACCGGTCACTAGCTGACCCTGAATTATGCCCCTTTGATACATCGCGGATAGCTCAGGAGGAGGGGCAAAAACCGGCACGGCCCCCAGTGCTTCCAACAGTTTTACCCGGGCCCCGCCGCCGGTACCTATTTTTACGCCCTTCAGATCAGCTATGTTCCTGATCGGCTTGACAGTAAGGAGGTCCTCTGAGGACGCGGAAACGAACACAAAGAGCACCTTGACGTCGGCGTACTCCTTGTCAAAGTACCCCTTATCCCACACTTTGCGTATGGCTTTGGTGGCTACGTCGGCTCTCACCTGCCTAAAGGGTAGTGATACTACGTCCGACAGGGGGAATGGCTTGTCGGTATCTTGGGGTACAAAGAAGGCTACATCGGCAAGCCCGCTCGTAACCGCATCGTAAGACTTATCAATCGAGGCTAGGGCTCCGCCATGCACCACCTCTACCTTGAGCCTGCCACCAGTTCGCTCTTCAAGGTCTCTCGCCCACGTTTCGAACACTGCCGAACCCCTATTGATGTCCGGGGGCTCCATCCAATTCGCGAACGTAATCTTTTGCGGCGCGGATGTAGATGCAGGCGTGGATGCAGATGTAGATGTTTGGGACGAGTTAGACGACGAACAGGCAGAGCAAGCGATCGCAGCTGCAAATACTGTTAGTGTCAATAGCGTAAGCATCTTGCGTGGCTTCGCGTTCGAAACGCGTAATCTAGGCATTACTCTCAACCCCCAATGTGTGACTCGATGTCCCGCTCCCAGGATGCCAACGATGCTCAATTGGGATCACCTCACGGAAAAGTTAGGGAAGTCTATCTCAGCGTTGGGTAAGGTCGACCCTCAAGTGTTTTTGTTTACGCCAGCCCCAAACGCGTCTACGATACCAGTACCACCGTCTACCAATATGACGGCTCCCGTAATATACGAAGCGTCACTACTCGCCAGGAAGGCGCATATTCCCGCCAACTCATCGGGAGTGGCTGCCCGACGAAGGGGAATGTTGGCGAACCCGCTCCCAAGCAGGGAATCCATCGTGGTACCCAACTTCTCGGCGAGTTCCCTGAAATGCCCTTCGGACATCGGGGTTCTGACAAACCCCGGGCATACCACGTTGCACCTTATGCCGTACGGCCCGTAGTCTAAGGCGACTTGCTGGGTGAGCCCGATCAATGCGGCCTTCGATGCACAGTAGGCCGCTGACGCAGGCATGGAGCGGACGCCCGCCAGGGAGGCAATGTTGACAATTGAGCCGCTGCCCGCCTTGATCATGCATGGTATCGAGGCCTTCATGAGCATGAAGGGACCCGTAACGTTAACCGCAAAGGTCCTCTGCCAATCCTCCAAGCTGATCTCCTCAAGTGTACCCCCCATATCAAGGGCCGCGCAGTTCACTAGGATATCTAGCTGCCCCCCAAAGGACAACGCCGTCGCCATCATCCGCTCAACGTCCTCAGGTCGTGAAACGTCTCCTGAACACTTTACTACCGCTCCGCGAGGAAGCGAATCCGCAACCTTGTCTAGGTAGGCTTCGCGACGCCCGACAATGCACACTTTCGCCCCTTCGGCGACAAATCGCCTCGTAATCGCGGCCCCTATACCGGAGCCGCCGCCTGTCACGAGCGCCATTTTCCCTTCCAGACTGCCCATTGTCCAACTGCCTCCTCTGTCCTTGCCTTGCCGTGAGGTCTGCGGCCCTTCTTAGCCTTTCTTATCGACCCCTTCCTTCCACCCCTCCTTATAGGACCCTGTACCAAGCATGATAGCCATCTCGATATGCGGCCGGGTACACCGCCTCCATGTTACCGGGCCGTGCTTAGTTCCGGCAGGGATGAACAGCGCGGAAGTACGGTCAAAAACCAGGGGCTCTCCGTTCACCACAAACTCAATCTCTGCACCAAGATCTTCGGGATCGTACGGGTTGCTGCCAATGTGTAGTACTATTTCGTTGTAGTCATGGCTGTGCTCAAAGATGTGCGGATTGGGCTCGGGCATTGCCCAAATCCATCCCACCTCCATGTATACGTTACAACCAGGTACAAGTTCATTGCTCATCAGGGTCATAGATGGATTTGCTCTACCGGTAATTTTCATCTTGGGACCCGCTTCATAGATAGGTTTTGTAACTAGCCGATAGCCTGACATTAACGATCCCCCCATCGATTGTTTCTGCGCAGTCACTCCCTGCTAGCAGGCCGGCAGTTTAGCATCAGGTCTTCTCCCCAATACCTAGGCCCTTCCGGTTGATCGATTACCCGCCCAGTTGTCGACCAGGTCATTATCCCCTCCTTCCGGACATAATCCAATATCTTCTTTTTGAACTGGCGTCGTAGCCTCGGCTCCTTGGGACGGAGGTCGTTTGGTAATGGCGTAATATTCCCGCAGTACCTAAGATACCTACGCTTCAATGCAGTACAGCTCGCCAGGGTGCCGGAACGGGAGCTATGAGGTTTGGCGAAACTTAAGCTTTAGAGCACTCTCTACCTCCGGGGGCACCAGGTTGGAAACCGACCCGCCCAGGGAAGCAACCCGCTTGACGATGCTGGAACTAAGAAACGTATAGTTGTCGGTGGTCATGAGGAAAATCGTCTCTATTTGTGGACTCAATCTCTTGTTCATCAGGTATACCTGGAACTCGTACTCAAAATCCGAGACTGCTCGCAAACCGCGAACGATGGCACACGCCCCTTGGGACCGCACGAAATCTACCAGCAATCCCTCGAACCCTTCCACACGCACATTTGCGAATTCCGCCACAGCCGCCCGCACCAGCGCCACTCTCTCGTCAAGACTAAACAGATTATGTTTATAGGTATCCGCAGCCACACCAATGATCAGTTCGTCAACCAGCTTGGCGGCCCGTTGGGCGATATCGAGGTGCCCTTTGGTAATTGGGTCAAAGGTTCCCGGATACACAGCTCTTTTCACCCATAGTGCCCCCTCTCGACCGGCGTTTTCGGCTACTACAGACCCCTCCAGGTTTTGATCCAACCCCAGCGAGTACGGATCGCCGTCACCAGCCTTTCCGGCGCTGTTACCCTTATTTGGTCTGTGAGGGCAGTCTACGGTGGAAACCGCTAAGCCTTGGCTTTCCGGCCGGATACGGGTTACTAGACGAGCAAAAGGGCCTAGTCCCGTCGTGCATCCGATTGAAGGGCCCGTACTGCGAACTCGGCATAGGTCTTGGCTATTTCTTCAGGAGGAATCTCGCCTTGGGGGTTATACCATTGAACCAGCCAATTACACATCCCGAGAATCGCGAAGGCGGCTATCTTGGGATCCACCGGCCGAAACTCCCCGCCGGCCACACCATCCCGAATAAGGTCCCGAAAGATTTGTACATACCTTTCCCGCGTCGGCCTTAGCACCTCTCGGTAGGGCTCGTCAAGACAGTCTCGCTCCAGGAGTAGGACGGTGACCACTTCCAGGTTCTGAGCCATACCCAGAATGTGATTGCTTACGGCCAACCTCAGTTTCTCGGTAGCGGAGATAGGCCGCCGGTATATCTCCTGCAGGCGGGGATATACCTCCTCCATCGGTTCGCGAAGGATCTCAAAAAGCATGTCTTGCTTGCTGCCGATATGGTGAAATAGCGTGGACTTGCTAACACCGAGCTCACGGGCGATCATCTGGGTAGAGGTTCCATGATAGCCGTGGACTCGTATTAGTTTGGCGGCTACTCTAAGTACTTCTTTTCGGGTTAAGAACGGCCGCTTAGCGGGTTCCTCTGGCACAGTGATCCAGCCTCCCGATCAGGGACTCCCCTTTGAGCGCGAAGGGGTCCTACAATCTCTCCTGTGAGTGCAAATCTATAAGGGAGCATGATCCCCTGTTTTCTTGGGCTCCCAGAATAGTTGAACCTCCTCGGTTGCAGCATCTTAGTTCCGCCGGATCCGTCTACCAGTTACCGAGACTTGATGCTTAGGAGCTAAGTCTACACCACATGTTTATAATACTATCCTAGCGCCGGACGTACTAGCTGGCCGCTAAGGACCCAATGTGTTGGCGTCTACCAGTCACTTATCCGTCCTGGAACCCGCCCGCCAGATTTATCTGCCCATACGGTTAAGGCCTCAGCACAGTGGGTAGAAAGGTGGCGATTTGGGGAACGAGGCACAACAACACTAGTCCGGCGCACATTGCTACAAAGAAGGGTAATATGCCTCGGAAAACTTCTTCTAAGGGGGTCCCAGTTATGCCGCTCACCATGTAGGAGACCATGCCTACCGGAGGTGTTATGAGCCCCATTTCGCCGGTCAAAACGCAAATCACGCCGAACCATATTGGGTTGAAGCCTAGGGCCATAATCACCGGAAAGATTATGGGTACCGTTAGTAGCTGCATGGAAAGGGCGTCCATTACGCATCCCAGAGCTATGTACAGGAGCAATATGCCGACCATAACCACATGCGCCGAGAACGGCAACTGCCCTACCCACTCCCTGAACACCCCTGAGAAACCGGCCACGGCCAAAAACTGACTAAACATCATGGCGCCGATGGTAATTGTCAATACCGTACAGGTAGTGGCCGTGGCTGACTTTAGGGCAAGAACAATAAGGCGCGTATCGGATCTTCGCTTGAGCAGCAGAAGTACTAGCCCCCACCCCAGGGCCCCAAGGCGCCAGCCTCCGTAGGCGTACATACTCCTAAAAGGAGACCGCCCATTACCAATTATGAACAGCACCAGAGCCCCGGACACCCCTCGGAGGGACTTCATGCGCTCTCGCAACGAGAAGCGGGGAGCGGCGGGACCAAGCCGGGGGTTACGGGCACACATGGTGGTGATGACCATAGAATACAGACCGGTCAACATCAGGCCCGGGAGAATACCGGCTATAAAAAGTCGGGAAATGGAGTATTGGTAAGCACGCCGTACATGATGAAGGCCAGGCTGGGCGGGATCAGGCTGCTCAACCCTCCTCCCGGAGCGATACTACCGCTAGCCAATCGCGGGCTGTACCCCAGCCGTACCATTTCCGGATAGGCCACCGAACCCATAGCCGCCGCTCCGGCCACGCTGACCCCGCAGCAGGCCCCAAAAGTGGCGGACGCCAACTGGGTGGCTACGGCCAAGCCGCCGCGCACGCGACCAACCCATTTGCCGAATCGGGCAGATCCCCCCTTCAAGCATCAAGGCTCTTCGCGGCCTTCCGCCTCTACGCGCCGTCCCGCAACCTGTAACGGTTGCTGAAAGAAGCGGCCTTTCGCCTGGTAGCCCTTTCTGTCTTGGTCTCTTTAACTACCGCAACCGCAATGTTGTCGCCATACACCGGGCACCAGCAAAGCCCCACCGCCGCGGCCAGTAAAATGCCGCGACCAAACTGGCTGGCCACCACCACCACCGCAGAATCCGCCCCCCAGGGCCATCCCCACGCTTTCCCTAACCGGCACCTTCTTCAGCATTTCCGCGGCCAGTAGGCCAGCCTCCCTCCCGGCGCAAGTTGATATATACGGTCACTCACCCAGCAGGGCCCGCTTGACCAGCGCCTTGGTCAGTTCGATCTTGTAGGCATTCCCGCTGAGGGGCCGGGCCCCGGCCAGGGCCGCCTCTGCCGCCCGGGCCACGACCTCCGGCTCCAGGGGCCTGCCCCGAAGCAGTTCCTCCGCCGCCGGGACGCGCACCGGGCCCGGAGCTATTGCCCCCAGGATCAGGCGGCATTCGGCTATTACCCCGTCTTCTTCTCTCACCACCGCGGCCACGCTGGCCACGGCAAAATCGATGGGCCGGCGCAGGGTGAACTTTAGGAAGCGCTGCCGGGCGCCGGCAGGGGGCCGAGGCAGGTCCACGCCCACGACTATTTCCTTGGGCTCTAGGTTCTTGCCCAGGGGATGATAAAAGTCGGTTACCGCTGCCCTTCTTTCGCCCCCAGACCCCACGATCCTGACCCTGGCCTCCAAAGCGGCCAAGGCCACGGCGGTGTCCGAGGGGCAGACCGCATAGCAGCGCCTGGCGCCCATGAGGGCGTGGTAGCGGTTGTCGCCCTGCGGCGCATAGCACTTGGTGCCGCCCTTACGGGCGCAGGGCAGACTTCCGCCGAGCTGGGCCGGGTAGCGGTAGTACCAGCAGCGGACTTCCTGGCAGAGGTTGCCGCCCAGGGTGGCCACGTTCCGGATCTGAGGCGTGGCTACGGAGTAGGCGGCCTCGCCCAGAGCGGGGTACTCAGTTCTAATAAGGGGCGAGCGGGCGAGATCGGCCAGGTTTACCAAGGCGCCGAGGCTAACGCCCTCCCGCTTCTCTTCGATCCCGTCCAGTCCCGGTACGGTTTTGAGGTTGATTACTGCCCGGGGGTAGCGGGGCAGGCAGTCGGCTTTAAGCAGGCCCAGGAGGTCGGTGCCCCCGGCGCTGAGCACCGCTTCGCCCGGATAGGCCTGTAGCAGCTCCAGGACCTCGGCGATCGAGCGGGCGTTGAAGTGTTCAAAGGATCTCATCCGGCCTTCATCCCTTCGGACTTTACTTTCCCCAGGGCCTCGAGCACCCGTTGCGGCGTCACCGGGTACTCGGTGATCCAGGTGCCCAGGGCGTTGGAGACGGCCATCAGCACCGCCGCCGGGCCGGGGGAGGTGGCAATTTCGCCTATACCTACCGCCCCAAAGCGGTGGCTGGGAAAGGGGGTTTCTAATACCACGTTTTCGATGGGGGGCAAATCCGCAAAGGTCCGCCACTTGTAGTCGATCAAATTGCAACTAAGAACGTGTCCGGTTCTTCGGTCGAGCACCGTTTCCTCAAAGATGGCGCTGTCGATGCCGGCCGATCCCAGGCAACCGTTGAGCTGGCCGCGAAGACCCAGGGGATCGATTATCTTGCCCACGTCAGTGGCGTTCACCACCCGGAGCAGCTTTACCTCCCCGGTTTCGGTGTCCACCTCCACCTCTACGAAACTCATCAGGCAATTGGCCAGGCTGTAATCGGGCTCAAAACGGCCGTAACCGACGATGGTGCGGTCCACGCCCATGGCCTTCCAGGAAAGCCGCCGTCCGGGATCGGCCTTCACGAAGACTTCCCCGTTTTCCGTGTCCAGCTCCTCGGGGGCCGCGCCCAGCTTGGGGGCCAGGAGCTCAAAGAGCTTGTTCCTGGCGTCTTCCGCCGCCCGGATGACGGCGCTACCGATGGCGTAGGTGCCTCGGGAACCTCCCGGGCCCAACTCATAGGGCGTTATCAGGGAGTCCGCCGGCGCCATGGTCACCTGCTCCGGGGGCAGTTGCAGCACCTCGGCCGCCATCTTGATGTAATTGCTCCGGTTGCCGGTGCCGATCTCGGTGACGCAAGAGAAAATTACGGCCTTTCCTTCCGGGTGGAGCCGCACCAGAGCCTCGGAGGCGTCCTCGCCGATGTCCGCGTTGCCGTGCACTCCAACTCCTACCCCTACGCGCTTTGTCCCGCGGACCTCCGTGGGCTTAAGCCAACCTTTCCACTTCTCTTTCCAGCCGAAAACCTCCGCTCCCTTTTCCATGGCCGCGGTGTAGTCCACGCCCCGGTAGGTGTACCAGCAGCCGTCCCGCCAATAATAGCCGTCGCCGGGTTTAATATAGTTTTTCTTAAGGAATTCAAACGGGTCTAGATCGAGCTCCGCCAAGGCCCGGGATAGAACCGGCACCAGGGCACATTTGAGCTCCTGGCCGCCAAAGCCCCTCACCATGCCCGAGGCGGTGCGGTTGGTGCAGACGATGGCGGGCTTGAGGTCCCAGTTGGGGCAGCGCAGCATGATCTGCACCTCGCCCAGGCCCACCGCCACCTGCGCCTGGGTGGTCACGGAGTAGTAGCCGGTGTCTACGTACCACTTCCCGGCCACGGCGGTCACCGGGCCGTCCCTCTTTAGCCCCACCCGGGCCTGAATGCGTAAGCTCGGGCGGAGGACAAAGGCCGCCAGGTGTTCCTCCTTGCTCATCACCATTTTCACCGGCCGTCCCGTGGCCCGGCTGAGCAGAAGGGCGTAGCAGTATAGGGGCCAAGCCATTATCCTGGAGCCGAAGCTCCCGCCGCAGGGCAGGCCGATGGTCCTCACTTCTACCTCTCTATTCAGGACGTGGTAAAGGATGATCTTGTCCGAATACGGAAACTGGGTGGACAGCCACAGGGTGGCCCGGTTGGGCTCCTCCCAGAGGGCGATCACTCCGGGCGGCTCTGCCGGCAGGGGATTGGGAAGGCCCTCGTAGGCGGCGGTGCCTTCCACCACCACGTCGGCTTCGGCCAAGCCCTTTTCCACGTCGCCCATGACCAGTTCTTTCAAGGACTTGGGGCCGAAGAAGGGCACACCCGGCGTGACCACGTTGCCCGGGAACTCGGAGTAAAGCTGGGGGGCGTCGGGTTTAAGGGCCTGGTCGATGCTCAGCACCGCGGGAAGGACTTCGTACTCCACCTCGATCCGGCCGAGAGCCTCCCGGGCGACCTCTTCGCTGGTGGCCGCCACCAGGGCCACCGCGTCGGCCACGAAGCGCACCTTGCGGTCCAGAACCCGGGTGAACCGCGGCGTGCCGCCCCTCCAGGTGGGGGGAGCGTCTTCGTGGGTTAGAACCGCCTTTACCCCTTCCAGCGCTTCAGCCCGGCTCTTGTCGATGCGCTTGATAACGGCGTGGGCATGGGGGCTTCTCAGAACCCGGCCGTAGAGCATGCCCGGCATTTCCAGGTCGTTGAGGTAGCACACCTTGCCGGTTACCACCTCCACCGCGTCGCGGCGCGGAACCGGCCGGCCGATGAAGCGGTAATTATCACCCACTACCGTCACCTCCGATGCCGTGGGCGGCCGCCTGCACGGCCTCCACTACCTGATAATGACTGATGCAGCGGCAGAAGTGACCGGATAGGGCTTCCTTAATCTCCTCTTCCGTGGGTCGGGGGTTTTCGTTCAGCAGTGCCCGGGCGCTCATGATGATCCCCGGGGTGCAGAAGCCGCACTGGAAGGCGCCGTGATCGATGAAAGCCTGCTGCAACGGGTCCAGCTCCCCCGTGTTCGGGTTCTGGAGCCCCTCAATGGTAGTAATTTCCCGGCCGGCGCATTCCACGGTCAGCAGCAGGCAGGAGAGCACCGGCTTCCCGTCCATCAGCACGGTGCAGGCCCCGCAGCCGCCGTGGTCGCAACCGATCTTGGTGCCCTTTAATCCCAAGGTTTCCCGCAGGGTGTGGGCCAGGGTGTGGGCGGGATCCACCTGCTGCGGGCCCCGGCCGACCTCCAGGGTATAGGGCCGGCCGTTCACCTTCAGGGTGATCTGCCTGGCCTGGGCTCCGTTCACTCGGACCTCGGTTGGTTTGCCCTCGGCCATAGATTTCCTCACCCCCATACGGCCAAAATCTGACGGTCTCGGCTCCACCACGCATCGATGGCCTCGCCAGCCGAACTAAGGCATAAGCCTCGGGCTCTAGAGGGAACCGCGTTTAGGCGCCAATCCGTGGCGCGCTCATGCCTCGGCCAACCAGGAAGGCTTGCTGATTCAGTTCCACGAACCGCTCCGGCACCCGCCGGGCAATGACCTCCAACCAGACCTCTTCCGGCACCCCCAGTTGTAGCGAGAGCAGGCCCAGGAGCACCGTCCCTGCCAAGGCGGGGTTGCCCAGCCCTATTGCCACCTCGCTGGCCTCGGCCCACCGCACCTCTGCCCCCCGAGTCTTTAGCAGATCCTCCACTTCCTCGGGCTCCGGGTAGCGCGCCTCCCCCAGGTTTACCGCCGGCGGGTAAACCCGGTAGCGGTTCACCAAGGCCTTGCTACCCGGCCCCAGAAAGTGCGCCCACCTTGCCGCCTCCAGCATTTCAAAGCCTACCAGGTAGTCTACCCGACCCGGCTCTACCAGGGGCGAGTGCACCTTTTCCGTCCAGCGCACGTGGGTTTCCACGCTGCCTCCCCTCTGGGCCATGCCGTGCACTTCGGATTTTTTTACGTCGTATCCGGCCGCCAGGCCTACTTCGGCCAAGAGATCGCTGGTCAGAATGATCCCCTGCCCTCCTATGCCGGCGAGCAGGAAGTCTTTCTTCGCCTTAGGTGTCATTGACTGTCTCCTCCTTCCCCGGCCGGTACTATGGCCTTCCGACCGCATACTTGGGCGCAGAAACCGCAGCCCACGCAGAGCAGGGGGTCGATGGCCATTTTGCCGTTTACCTTGATCAGGGGGGCGCACCCCAGTTTGCGACACACGCCGCAGTCGTTGCACCGCTCGGGGTCCACCCGGTAGGCGGGCTTATATTCCCTGGTCAGCAGCACGCAAGGGTGCCGGGCCACCAGCACCGAGGGCTCGTGCGAATCCACGTGCTCCCGGATCAGCTGGCGCAGGGTCTTGAAGTCGAAGGGATCGACCACGTCAACCTTACGGAACCCTACAGCCCGGGCCAGGTCCTCCACGGCCACGGCTACGGTCTCCTGCCTCAGAAGGGTGCGACCCGTACCCGGGTGGTCCTGGTGCCCGGTCATGGCGGTGGTGCGGTTGTCTAGGACGATTACCGTGGTGGTCCCGCGGTTGTAGAGCACGTCGATCAGGGGCGGGATACCGGCGTGGAAGAAGGTGGAATCGCCGATGATGGCTGCCCGTCGCTCCTTTACTCCGGCGTGGTCCGCGCCGTGGGCCACGCCGATGCTGGCCCCCATACAGCCCGAGGTATGGTAGCCGTTAAGCGGGGGGTTGACGCCCAGACCGTAGCAGCCGATGTCTCCGAATACCAGCACGTTGTATAGTCGTAGGGCGTAAAACACCGGCCGGTGGCCGCAGCCCGGGCAGAGCATGGGCGGCCGGGGAGGCAGTTGCACCGCCGGGGCGGGGCTAGAAGCGGGTTCCTGGCCGCCCGCCCCCGGGGGCAACAGGCCCGCCTTGCGTGCGCACTCCCGCACCAGGCCGGGGCTTAGCTCTCCTACGGCGGGGAAGACGGATTTGCCCCGGCACTCTATGCCTAAAAGCCTCACCTGCTCCTCCAGGAACGGGTCCAGTTCCTCCACCACCAGGACCCGCTTTACCGCCGCGGCAAACCGCCGGATTTTTTCCTCCGGCAAGGGCCAGGTCGTGCCCAGTTTCAGGAAACTGGCCTCGGGGAAGACTTCCCGGGCGTACTGGCAGGCTACGCCGGCGGCGATGATGCCCAGTTCCGGGTCGCCCATTTCGATGCGGTTTATCTCCAATTCCTCGAAGTACTCCGCCAGCCGCTTTAGCCGCTCTTCGATTATGGGGTGCCGCTTTCGGGCGTAGGCCGGCACCATGACGTACTTGGCCGGGTCGCGGCGGTAGGGCCGGGACTCCGTCGGCGCAGGGGCCGGGGGGTCTTCCCGTTCCACCGGGCTCTTGGAGTGGGAGATGCGGGTGGTGCTGCGCACCAGCACCGGGGTGTCGAAGCGTTCGCTGATTGCAAAGGCCAGTTTGGTGAATTGCTTGGCCTCTTCGCTGTCCGCCGGCTCCAGCATGGGTACCTTGGCGAAACGGGCGTAGTGGCGGTTGTCCTGCTCGTTCTGGGAGCTGTGCATGCCCGGGTCGTCGCAGGTTACCAGTACCAGGCCGGCTTCGATGCCGGTGTAGGAGGTGTAGAAGAGGGTTTCGGCGGCTACGTTGAGCCCCACGTGTTTCATGGCCGCGAGGGCCCGCCGGCCGGCATAGGCCGCTCCCGCGGCCACGTCCGCGGCGACCTTCTCGTTGGGGGCCCACTCGGCGTACACCCCCGGGTAGCGGGCAAGATTTTCCAGGATCTCGGTGCTGGGGGTGCCGGGGTAGGCGGCCGCCACCCGGACCCCCGCCAGGTAGGCGCCGTAGGCGATGGCTTCGTTGCCGGACATGAGCTGTTTGGGCATTTGCTCCCGCCTCCCTCCAAGGATAGGGGTTGTTTGTGGCTCGGTGGTTCGCCCGCCGGCGGCGCGGCCGGCTCCGGCTAGCGCCTAGGCCGGTCCAGGCCGTTGACTACGTATTGGGGCGGCTCGCCCCGGGCCACCCGGGCGATGTTCTCGATGGCCTTCTTCACCCCGCGGCCGAAGGACTGCCGGGTCACCCCGGCCAGGTGGGGGGTGAGCAAGAGCCGGTAGCTAAGCTCCGGGGCCAGGCTCAACAGGGGATGGTCCGGCGGCAGGGGCTCCTGGGTGAAGGTGTCAATAGCCGCGCCGGCGATCCGGCCTTCTTCTATGGCCCGCACCAGGGCCGCTTCGTCCACCAGACCCCCCCGGGAGGTGTTGATCAGCACCGCCCGGGGCTTCATTAGGGCCAGCTCCCGCTCGCCGATTAAGTTTCGGGTCTGGGGCAATAACGGCAGGTGCAGGCTCACGATGTCCGCAGTGGACAGGAGTTCCTCCAGCGACAGGTAGCTAACACCCAGCTCCCGCTCTAGTTCGGTTTTGCGCTCCACGTCGTAGTAGACCACCCGGCTGCCGAAGGCCAAGGCGAGTCTGGCTACCCGCTGGCCGATGTTGCCCAGGCCCGCCAGGCCCACCAGGCTTTCTCCCAGCTCCTCCAGCCCTTCGGCGAGAAAAGCTTCCCGCACTTCCTTCCAGCGGCCCTGGCGCACCGCCTGATCCCCTTCCAGGACCCGGCGCAGAAGCAGGATGATTATGCCGATGGTGAACTCGGCTACGGTGGTGGCGTTGATACCCGGCGAGTTGGCCACCACTACCCCGGCTTGGGCCGCGGCCTCCGTATCTACGTTGTCGTAGCCCACGCCCACCATTTGGATCATCTTCAGGGCGGGAAGCTTCTCCATTAGGGAGGCCCCCACCACCGGATAGGGGGTGAGGAGCAGGAACTGGGCGTCCTGCCCGGCGGCGGCGATTACCTCCTCGCCAAAGGCGTCCTCCCGCTCGCCCAGGTAGCGGACTTCCCAATCTGGCGGGAAGTCCACCCCGGAGGCGGCCAGTCGATTATAGGGCAGGGTGCTGACTACGCGCACTACCGTTTCCTTTGGGACTTGGGCACGGTCCATAGTGATCCCCCCGTTTTCCGGCAAGGCAATCCTCCTCCCGCCAACGGACGCCAAGTCTTAAGTCCACCTATGAAGGGGCCTCTGTGGCTCGGGCTCCCGCCATAGCCCCCGAGTACGGCTGCAGCGGCAGGCCTCCGGAAACCGGGATACAGGCACCGGTTATATAGTCCGCCCAATCCGAGGCCAAGAAGACGGCTGTACAGGCTATGTCTTCCGGCCTGCCCATCCGCCCCAGGGGCGTAATCCGACCCAGCCGCTCGAAAAAGCCCTCTTTCTCAGTCACAGCCTTGTTCGGCGAACTTCACGGCGATAGCCCGACCTATTCCCGTGGCTCCTCCGGTCACCACCGCTACCCGCCCGGCAAGGAGCATGGCTAACACCTCCTCGTGCTGAAATGAGCCTTGGTTCCGGAAGCCTGACCATCTGATCCCGACCGCGCGGTCCGCCCCCGGGGCGACCTCTCGCCGGTATTGGTGATAAATGTTTGGTTGGAAGCGGATGCTTCCTCGTCGCAAGCCCAGGCCCCTACCCGTGCCTCCTGGGAAGGGTCTGAGCCGGGCAAGACACCTTCCAGGCCAAAGGCCTCACCTACTATCGCCAGTAGTTCGCCACGCGTGGGAATGGAGGTACACCCGCCCCCCAGTATCCTCGCCGTCTCCCACAAACGCTGCCAGGCATTTTCAAAGGTGTCTCTCAGCCCGCCCCGGTAGAGATAGTCGGCTATGGCGGCCAGCACTACCTGCTGTCCGCCCTCACGGACCCGGTAGTAGGCCCCCCTGACCGCACGCCGCCCGCGGGTGACGATGGGGAGCCAGACCGGAGCGTAAACATCCTCTCGATCTACGGCCAGGAGGCGTATCCTCCCCTCGGTTTGCAGCCGCGTTAGTACCGGCTGCAACCAGAGACGCTGAACCCCGGTGACCTTCAGCAGAACACCGTCGCGCCTGGAGTACACCAGAATAAGAGCGGCCAGCCGGCGGCCTCCGGCAGCCATCTTGGCCAGTTCGGACGCCGAAGCGGAGCGCCCGTCGGTTCCCTCTGCCGTTTCACCTGGTCCTCGCCCCTCCGGGTGGTCAGCGCTCCTACCCTGACCTACCTCCGGTTCGGCATGGTGGCTTGGGGCGTCGTCTTTCGGCATTGCCGGGAGATCCCTAGAAACGAAACTCTCGACATAACCGACCTTCCATCGGATGCGTCGCCGCAAGGTTTTCACCGTGCTGACCGAGATTCCGAGGGCCGCGGCGATGGCGTTTCGGCCCAGACCTGCCTGCGCCAGTTCGATAATCCTGCGCTCTAGGTTCGTTAAGCCCATTCGTCTCAAGGCTTCTTCCTCGAAAACTATAGCCTTCATACCGGCGAACCTCCCGGTGATGCCGGAACCTCCGGATACTGAAACATCCTGCCGCCTCCTATGCCCTAGTTCTCGGCCCCTCCCTGCGCTCGCCCCACCGCGAGTTCAAGTCATGGTTCATGGTCACCCCCGCTGGCACGGAGTATAGTTACTTCAGCACCAAACCTGCTTACCTCATCGTGGCCGGGAGTAGTAGGGATAGCTCGGGGATGGTGAGTACCAACACCAGGCACAAGACCATCGCCATCAGGAAGGGCAGCGCCCCCTGGAAGATGGTCTCCATGGGAATACGACGTACCATTCCGGACAGGATATAAACATTCATCCCTATCGGCGGGGTGATTAACGCCGTTTCGATCATGATCACCACAAAGACGCCAAAGACGATGGGGTCTATGCCCACCGCTTGGATAATAGGGACAAAAATCGGCAAACTGATGGTCGTAAGCGCTACAGAGTCCATCAGGCACCCGCCGATTAAGTAGAAAACAAAAATGAAAAGTAGGAGAATGCGCGGTGAGATGGCCAGCCGGACCGTTTCTGCCGCCAACGCCATGGGTAGACCGGTTTGGGCCAGGAATACGTTGAACAACATCGCGCACGCCAACAGTGCGCCCATCATCCCGGAAATGATCACCGTCTGCCTTAAGACCTCCAAGCATTTTTTCGCCGTGAGGGTCCGCCTGGCCAGGCCGAGAACGATCGAGGCGATGGCCCCTATACTCCCCGCTTCGGTAGGCGTCACCAATCCCCCCCAAATCCCCCCCAGAACGACCACGATGATTACAATCATCCCCCACAGGGATCCTAGACTTTGCCAGCGCTCTCTCCAGGATACACGCGGCCCGGGGGGGCCAGCTTCCCGATCCAGGCCACACCAAATGGCAATTGTAGCCATAAACAGGCCGGTAAGGAGCAGCCCGGGAAGTATCCCCGCGATATACAGCTTGCCGATCGACTCCTGAGCAATAATCCCGTAAACCACGAACGGGATGCTCGGCGGTATTAGGATGCCTAAAGTAGCACCGGCAGCAATGGACCCCGTGGCCAGCCGGGGCTTATACTTGTACCTCTCCATCTCCGGAAGGCAGGTTGACCCCAGAAAACCAACCGAGGCACTGCTGGAACCCGTACAGGCGGCAAAAACCGCACAGGTGGCGATGCTGGCCATGGCCAGGCCCCCGCGCAGGTGCCCCAGCCACCTTTGAAAGGCTCGGTAGCCGTCCTCCGCCACTCCCGAGGCGGCGGCGGCACTACCCATGAGCAGGAACGCCGGGATGACGCTCCAGGTATAACTGCTAATGGTACTGACGGCCTGGTAGCCCAAGGCCATAAGCGCCCCCTGCAGACCGTTCGTCAAGAGTAGACCGACGAAGGCCACCAGGGCCAGGGCAAAGGCTACCGGCACCCCGATGGCGAGAAGCGCGAATAAGAGTACGAACCCCCATATCCCCAGGCTTATGGAATGCGGCTCCATTTTCCTTAACCTCCCGGACCGGCTAAGAGCGAACCCTCCAGTTTCCTCCCGGTGCCACATTCATTCGCTTTGACCGCGGCCATGCTCGGTTGCCAGCAGGAGCACCAGGCACAAGACCCCGATACCGGCCGCGAAGACGAACGGAACGTAGGGCACATGCAACAGACCGGTGAACAAGGCATTGGTAGGCTCGACAAACTGCCAATAATAGGCCCGGTAAATCAAGGCTATACCCAGAGCCAGGCAACCCACTGCGCTACCGACCCGTCCGACGGTGACCAACCCGGAGCGCGCCCGACCCGGCATTTTGTTCAACAATACCTCTACGTTAGGATGTACGCCGGCAATATGGGCAGGGGCAAAGGATAGATATATTACCAAGAGCATCCAGACCTCAACCAGCTCGAGCGTACCGACGATTGGGCGGTGCAACAGGGTCCTGCCCAAGACGTCGGCTCCGGTGAGCGCTACCATGGCTATGGCCGTCAAACCGGCAACCCACGTCAGTCCCCCGGTTAGGCGCCGGGCCACCGTTCCGAGCCATCTCATCTGTAGGCACTGACCTCCCTCTATGGTTTTGGGACACGCCGCTACCCATGGCACCGGCGCGGCTTCGGCCCTCCAGAGGCCTAGCGGCCGCCTCCACCGTCGCCGGCGGCGAGTTGGGCACCCGGCGAGGCTCTAGGTACTCGGTGGAACCAGGACTGCCGGCGGAAACTGGGGATAACTCAGGCCCGGTGGAGGCTCGTGGGCGAGACTCCACCTAGGAGGCGAAGCCTCACCCATCCCAAACCCTCCAGGTTCGGCCTTCGGCCAAGCGCCGTCCCGGTTCTGCCGCCCTCCTCGGAGGACGCCGTCCGGCTTAGGTCTTCTTACCGGCTAGCGCGGAATTCCTCGGCGGTTTGTTCGGCGATCTCCACTACCTTCCGAGCCGGTAATCCCTTGGACTCTAGCTCCGCTATGGTTTGCTCGACAATGGTGCCCATCACCTTATCCCATCGCGCCTCTTCTTCCGGAGAGAGCTTGATTAGCTCACCCCCGCCTTGGATAAACGCCTCAATGGCTTCGGTTTCCAGCTGCATTTCCCGCCCGGTAAGCCGCGCCGTAAGCTCGGGTTTGAGCTCCTCTATCGCCGCCCGCACGTCCTCCGGCAGGCTGTTCCACTTGCGTTCGGTCATGAGCGCCGTCTGCATTCCCCTGGTCAAGGGATAATCGACCCCGTATTTTACTACTTCTGCCCACTTGAATTTCTTCAGCGCCGCTATACCCAGTACCCCTCCGTCGACTACCTTACGCTCCAAGGCCGTATAGACCTCCGTCGTGGTAACCGTAGCCGGGCTACCGCCCAAGCCCTGGACAATCTTGAAGCCAGTCTTGCCCGGGGCCCTTAACTTGAGGCCCTTCAAGTCCTCAAGGCGGGTAACTTTTTTGTTGGTGGTGAACAGCAAGTTGGGCGTGATAACCTTCCAGCCCACGACCTTGTACCCTTTATATTCCTCCAATAATCCTTGGGCGAGCAATTTATCCAGAACGGCTAATTGGAAATTGTAGCGATCTTCCTTACGGGTGACTCCTTTCTGCCTGGCTATCATCGACCCGAGAGGACTATCCGTAAAGAGATCGCTACTTATGGGAAAGCGGCCTACCAGCGCCGGGTTGGTGAAAAAGGCAACGTCGGACACCCCTGCATCAAGTGCTTCAAGGGAGTCGGTATTCTTATGCAGCCCTTCGGCATAGTAAATCTCCACCCGCACCTTTCCGTTGGCACGCTTGCCCAATTCTTCTGCCCACCATTTCCAAACGTCCTTACCACCGGCGCCGGAGTACGGGTCCTCCGGCTCAAAGGTATTGACCTTGAGGACCACGGTCTCGGTCTGGCCGCTCGGCGTGGCGGCTCCCGTACTCCCGGTGGTGGGCGCCTTACAGCCTGACGCCAGCAGAAGCAGGGCCAGGCAGACCGCTCCCACAGAGGCGAATCGTCCGTATCCCATTGTTTTCCCCCCTCGTATAATTTGACCTGCAGGTTATCAAGGAACGCCGACACAGGCAACT
>JANLFO010000030.1 GCA_024653205.1 Clostridia bacterium
TATGAGCGCGGGAGTTTGGAGGAGTTGAAAGCTAAATCATTGAGATAGGAGGTATATAGTTGCATCAACACCTGGCCTACCAAGAAATGGTATGTGGGACGGGGGGTTAGGTTAACCGACCTGCTCGACGCGGCGGGGGGCATCAAACCGGGGGCCACGTTGATAAGGTTTTATGCCAGCGACGGCTACTACATGACGCTCACGGTCCAGGAACTGTTGAGAGACAGGCGTTATCGCTTCCCCAATTTCAAGAGCGGCGGCGGGGATGGGGACGGGCATATTCCCGGCGACCCGTCGGGGGCCGTAGAGGTGGAGACGATCATCGGCCTGGTCAGCGCCGAGGGCACTGATGATCCTTCCTACATGGACGACAGCAATACACCGATGCTGATGCTGGGCCAGCGGGCGGTGACCGAGCAGACCGGCCCCTTGTTTGTGAAATACGTAAACAAAATCGAGGTGCTCACCAGTGCCATCCCCAAGTGGGATGCGCCGCGTGCCGACCCGCCGGGCGGTACGGTGCCCGCCGGAACGCTAGTAAGGCTGAGCAATAACAACATGGATATCGACAAGATCCATTACACTACCGACGGCAGTACGCCGGACCTGAACAGCCCGATATATAACTGGATTGCCCGGCGGTGGTGGTCGGCCCGGGGCGAGCAAACGGTAGCGGAAATCAATCACCCCATCGAAATAACCAAGGATACCGTTATTAAGGCGGTAACCATTGGTCCGGGTAAGTTAGACAGCGAGGTAGTCACCTTCACCTACAAGGTCACAGGAACCCAGACCAGCCAAACGGATGCAGTGTCACCCGGCGAAGGGGGCACGGTAAGCCTGGGGGACGAAGCCGTCATCGAAATACCGGCGGGAGCGCTGGCCGGTAGCAACCCCGTGGAGGTAAGAATAGACCGCGTGGAGGCGCCCCCGGCGGCGCCGGCAGGTCTTAAGCTGGTCGGCGGCGTGTACGAGTTCACCGTAGACGGCAAGCCAAACTACAGCTTCAAAAAGCCCGTGACCATCAAGCTCAAGTTTGACCGGGATGAGGCAGGTTCGGAGGCACCGGCCATTCATTACTACGACGAAACGGAGAAGAAGTGGGTTAACATCGGCGGCAGAGTAACCGACGACTTCATCAGCGTCCAAACCGACCACTTCACCAAGTTCGCCGTGATGGTGGCCCTACCCGCCAGCGTGACGGCAAAAATCAACCCCGGCGAAGGGGGCACGGTAAGCCTGGGAGATGAAGCCGCCATTGAAATACCGGCCGGGGCGCTGGCCGGAACCGGCCCGGTGGAAGTGAAAATCGAGAAGGTGAACGCTCCTCCCGCCCCGCCGGCGGGCTACAGGCTGGTGGGCGGCGTATACGAATTCACCGTAGACGGAAAACCCAGCTACAGCTTCGCCAAAAAGGTCACTATCCGCCTCAGCCTTGATCCCGGCGCCCTGGGCGAAGGAGAAGCTCCGTCCGTCCACCGGTACGACCAAGACGCGGGCCGGTGGGTTAACCTGGGCGGCGAGGTAAGGGGCAACACCGTAAGCGTGGAGGTAGACCATCTCAGCAAGTACGCGGTAATGGCAGAGGCAAAATCCCCGGCGCCGGTCTTCTCCGACACCGCCGGGCACTGGGCGGAAAACAGCATTAGAGAGCTGGTTGTCCTGGGGGCGATCGGCGGCTACCCGGACGGCACCTTCAGGCCCGACAACCAGATCACCCGGGCGGAGTTCGCCAGCGTGCTGGTAAGGGCGCTTAAGCTGGAGCCCGCGCCGGGCAAGACGTTCGCCGACACCGCCGGCCACTGGGCCCAGGCCTCGGTAGCCACGGCCGTCTATCATGGCCTGGTCGCGGGCTACGACGCCGACACCTTTGGCCCGGACGACCCCATTACCCGGGAGCAAATGGCGGCCATGACGGTGAGGGCGGCCCGGCTAAGCCCGGTCGCGGCGGGCATGCCGTTTAGGGATGCCGGCAGCACCTCCGGCTGGGCCAGGGAAGCGGTGGCCACCGCGGTGCAGAACGGGATCATCAGCGGCTATCCGGACAATACCCTGCGTCCCCAGGGTCACGCCACCCGGGCCGAGGCGGTGACGGTAGTCCTCAAGGTCCTGAAGGCCCTGGGACGTCCGGGGCAGGGGGGGTGACGGGAGGAAACGTGAGACTGGACCGGCTCTGAGACTATATTGCTCCGAGCCCGCGACCTAAAGGAGGCGTCCCATGGTCGCCGGGCCGGCAGGGTTCGCGCCGGAAACGGGCGGGCCTCCCGTGGCGGAAAGGAGCGTTTACCCGGATACCCGGATCCGGCCTGCCTTCCGCCGGCCGGATCTTATTTGGACGGAGAGGAGGTGAGGGCGGACGCCTCTTTGCTGGGAACAGTGGTCTCGCCGAAATGCGATGGGAGGAGGGAGAGTCAAAGTGACAGGAAGAGGGATCAAAGACATCGGCTGGCGGCCGGTGTGGGCTATTGTTCTGTGTTTATTGTTGGCGGCTGGCTTGACGGGTTTGCTCGGCCTGCTGGCGTCTGCGCCGGCGCTGGCTGCCGGGGGCGACCTAGTCATTGAAGGGCCGGGGCTGAACAACCCCGGGCCCATAACCATTACCCAATCTCAGCTACGGGGAGAGGCCGACCTACCCCCGGAGTTGCAGGCGGTATACGGCAAGGCGCGTCTAGAGCAGTACGATGAATGGTACAGCGTCATCAACACCTGGCCTACCAAGAGCTGGTACCGGGGACGGGGGGTCAAGCTGACCGACCTTTTGAAGCTGGCCGGGGGGCTTAAGCCGGAGGCTACTTTGCTCTATTTTCTTGCCTCTGACGGCTACATGGTGACCTTTACGGTGCGGGAGCTGGTTTACGAACCCCGGTATCGTTTTCCCAATTTCATGAGCACCGGTGTGGCGGGCCACATTCCCGGCGACCCGTCGGGGGCGGTGCGGGTAGAAACCATCATCGCCCACCACAGTTTCACCAGCCAGAGCCTTGAGGAGATTCTCGACGACAGCAAGCTTAACCCTAACTATGCCAACCACCTCCTGTACGGACAGCGGGCGGTAACCCAGCAGACCAACCCCAGGTTTGCCAAGTACGTAATCAAAATCGAGGTGCTGACCGATCCCGTGGCCAAGTGGGATAACCCCACGGCCACTCCTCCGCCCGGAGAGGTGCCGGTGGGCACTAAGGTGGAGTTGCACGGCCCGGCGGACGACGAGGACAAGGTGCACTACACCTTGGACGGCAGCGATCCGACCATAGAAAGCCCCATGTACAATTGGATTGCCCGGCGCTGGTGGTCCTCGCGGGCCGACGTTCTCGACGAAATCAACCGGCCGATAGAGATCACCCAGGACACCACCATCAAGGCCTTTGTCACCGGCCCCGGCCGGGAGGACAGCGACATCGTAACTCTCGAGTACACGGTGCCCAGGGTAGCGGTAACCGGGGTGAGCATTGCCGAGGGTGACGAGGTGGAGCTGGAGGCGGGCCAGACCAAGCAGCTCACGGCGGTGGTCCAGCCGGTAAACGCCACCAACCAGAACGTTACCTGGTCCAGCAGCAATGCGGCTGTCGCCACGGTGAGTGAGACCGGCCTGGTGACCGCAGTATCGCCCGGCACCGCCACCATCACGGTCACCACGCAGGACGGGGGCCACACCGACAGCATCACCGTGACCGTGGTGCCGGCAGAGCCGGACAGGCCGAGATACAGTGTAGAGCCGGCGGAAGACGATCTTTACACCATCGGGGCGACACCGGACGGCATCAAGACCATGACCGTCAACGCCGGCGCGAGCGGCTTTGCATACTTCACGGTCGGCATTGAGCCGCTTGTCGCCCACGACGGCAGCGAGACCGTGGTGTTCGCCCACTTCAGGAGCGGTGCCCAGATGGGGCTCAACGCTCTCAGGGCCGACTTTGACGGGGTTGGGGCCGGTCAGGCCCAGGCGGGCTTCAACGTGCAGCCCGGAGACGTGATCAAGGTTTTCGTTGTGGACGCGCTGAGCAATGCCCCTGACCACAATCCAAAGATCTTGCAGTAGCGCCCGGCCCGATGTGGCCGGAACCAACCGGAGCGCGGCCGGGCAAGCCCTGGGGCGTCCCTTCAGGGAGGGCCTTGCCCGGCGCCCGCCAGCGTGGAGGTGGACCGCCTCGGCCGGTACGCGGTAATGGCGGCGGTGAAGGCTCCGGCCTTCTCTGACCCAGCCGGCCGCTGTGGTACCCTTCCGGCGCCGATCACGCGGGGGATGGGAGGGAGGGGATAGTGATCCGCTGGACCTTTGGAGGCAAGAGCCGCTTTCACCCGCTGCCGGCCGCCGTCCTTGTCCTGTGCCTGGTTGTGAGCGCGGTGGCCCCGGCCTTGGCCCAACCTTCGGAGTCGGTTAAGATCACCGGCGACGGCGTGGCGCATCCCCTGGAACTGACCCGGGCCGAACTGGAGGCCATGGAGCAGTACGAGCACGTGTACAGCACCGTCAACACCTGGCCCACGAAGAAGTGGTACCGGGCGAGAGGGGTGAAGTTGCGCCAGTTGCTGGCACTGGCCGGGATAAAGCCGGAGGCCAAGCTGGTCAGGTTCGTGTCCGCCGACGGCTACGAAGTGCTGCTCACGGTCAAGCAGCTCTTGTCAGACAAGCGCTATTACTTCCCGGGCTTGAAGGAGAACCACCCCACGGACGGGAGTATCCCCGGCTCCTCCAAAGGGGCGGTGGAAGTGGAGCCCATCCTGGCCCTGGTCGCCGCCGAGGGCAGCGAGGATCCCGAGGAGATGAACGACCGGGACGCTCTGCTGCTGGTCATGGGCCAGCGGGCCGTGACCGAACAGACGAATACCCTGTTTCTGAAATACGTGAGCAAGATCGAGGTGCTTACCACCGAGCCGGAAAAATGGGACAGTCCCAAGGCCAACATACCCAGCGGGATGGTGGTGCCCAAGGGGACCGCCATCAGGCTGAGCAACAAGCGCAACAACGAGGACAAGATCCACTACACCACCGACGGCAGCACCCCCACTGTGAATAGTCCCATGTACAACTGGTGCGCCAGCCGCTGGTGGCCGCTGCGGGACGATCTCGATAGCGTCAATCGGCCCATCGTGATTGAGAAGGACACGGTGATCAAGGCCGTCACCATCGGCCCCGGCCGGGAGGACAGCGAAGTGGTAACCTTTACCTACACCGTGGACCCCACGGGCCGGGCGGTAGACCCGACCACCGTGTCCGGCGGGCCGCCCACGGGGGTGACCCTGGATCGCAGTGCGCTCAGCCTCCGGGTGGGGAGCAGTTTCCAGTTGGCGGCCACCATAGAGCCGTTTAACGCCGATGACCAGCGCCTGATCTGGAGCTCCAGCGATACCCGGGTGGCCACGGTAGATAACCGGGGCCTGGTGACGGTGGTGGGGCCGGGAACCGCCACCATCACGGTAAGGACGGCAGCGGGCGGGTACGCGGCCACCTGCGTGGTGAGCAGTTCCCCTCCGGACGGCGTGGCCCCGGGTGACGCGCCGGCGGCCGGCGAGACCGGCGGGAACGACGTCACGGAGGAGCCCTGGCCGACAGGGGAGCCGCCGGCGCCACCCCCGGCCGTTGCCGGGCAAGGTGCGGGAACGCCTGCCGAGACCTCACCGGCCGAGGAGGGTCGGGGGGGTGACCCGCCAAGGGAGGCCCCCGCGGAACCGCCGCCGCAGGAGCGGCCGGAGGTCGAACCGGAGGAGGAGCGGCCGGTGCCGGAGGGGATGCAGTACCTGGCCCGAAAGGAGGACTTGGCCGCCCCGGGCGCCAAGGAGGCGCCGGAGCAGCCGTCCGGCCCATCCCCGCAGGTATTTGAGGTGTCGATAGCCGTGCCCGCAACCCTTCCGGAGGAAAGGGAAGGGGCGGGTGTCGGCGCGGCGGCGGTATTCCTGGTTCTCCTTCTCTCCGGTGCGGCCAAAACCTACGTCGAATACGCGAAGGAGCGATAAACCAAGGTGACGGAAGCGGTCTTGACCCCCTTGAAGGATACGATGCACGCCGTCTCCTCCGCCCTGCTGATGCCGGCCCTTGCCGCGCTGCTGTTTATGCTGGCCTTATCGGTATTCGAGCTGGGAGCCCTGCTGGTGGAATCCTTCATCGGGGCGCGGAGGATGAAGGTGGGCGTGCCGGAACTGATAAACGCCTTTCACCGGAAGAGTATCGAGGAGATCAGGGAAGAGATCGAGCGCAGCCGCCTGCTGCGCCGCCACAAGGCGGCCCTGGCCGAGCTGATCCGGCACGCCGGCCTGCCGGCCGCCTCCCTCCAGGCCCTGGCCCGCCGGCTGCTGGCCGGCGAGGAACTGCACTATACCCGGATTACCAACCGGACCGACGTGGTGACCCGCCTGGGCCCCATGTTGGGCTTGATGGCTACTTTGATCCCGTTGGGGCCGGGGATGATCGCCCTGGGCCAGGGCGACACCAAGACACTGGCCGATTCGCTGCTGACGGCCTTCGACGCCACGGTGAGCGGCCTGGCCGCGGGCGGTTTGGCCTTTGTCATCTCCCGGGTGCGCAAGCGGTGGTATGAAGACCACTTGAGTTCTCTGGAGGCCCTGATGGAGGGCCTAATGGAGGTGCTGGCCCGTGGACGGGGGACTGAGGAGGAGAAGACGCTGGCCGGAGGAGGAGGTTAACCCGCTGGAGGGTACCATCAACATCGTGGACGCCATGCTGGTCTTTGCCTGCGGGCTGATGCTCGCCCTGGCGCTGTACTGGAACGTAGATCTGGGCCCCCAAGGAGAGCGGGTTAACCTGACCCGCGGGCGGGAGGTGACGGAAGTCCCGGAGATACGTAACGATCTGATTGAAACCCAGGGCCAAGGCAAGCTTTATCAGAGAATGGGCACGGTCTACAAGGACCCGGAAACGGGGCAGCTGTTCATGCTGACCGAGAGTGGGCAGGAATAGCCTCGTGCAGGCACGGCGACCGTGTGGGCCCGGGTTGCCAGTATTGCGTCCGAAGGCCGAGAAGTGAACGTCGGCCACTGCCTAGTTAACGAGGGGGGATGGGCTCAATGCGAACTCGGAAAAAACGAGTGACAACCTCCCGGGCTTTCCCGGCGAAGGGCTGCCGAAGAAACTCACGCTCTTACCGGTTGACGGGGGCCGTCCTGGCCATCCTGCTGCTTGCCGCCTCGTTTAGCCTGTCAATTCCATCAGTGGCCCTGGCCAAATCGGATACCCTGGAAATTACCGGAGACGGGGTCACCAATCCGGTAACCTTTACCCGTGAAGACCTGGAACAAATGGAGCAGCACCAGTATCTGTACAGCGCTATCAACACCTGGCCCACCAAGAAATGGTATGTAGGAAAAGGAGTCAAATTGTGGGATCTGCTTCTAAAGGCGGGGATCAAACAAGGTGAGGCCAAGCTGCTCCGGTTTTACGCCACCGACGGTTATATGGTGACGCTTACTTTTAAGGAACTGTTCCAGGACAAGCGTTATCGGTTCCCCAATTTCAAGACCGGCGGCGACGCCGACGGGCACGTCCCCGGCGATCCCTCGGGCCAGGTGGAGGTGCCGGCCCTGGTCGCCCTCCTCAGTGTGGAGGGAAGCGACAACCCCAAGTACATGAACGATCTGAACACCTTCCTGCTAATGCTGGGGCAGCGGGCGGTTACCGAGCAGACGGGGAACCTGTTCGTAAAGTACCTCAACAAGATCGAGGTGCTCACCACCGAGCCGGAGAAGTGGGATGCCCCGCAGGCCAATCCGCCGCCGGGCCTGGTTCCGCCGGGCACCATGGTGACGCTGAGCAACCTCCATATGGACGACGACAAGATTTACTACACCCTGGACGGCAGCACCCCCACCCTGGAGAGCCCGATGTACAACTGGATCGCCAGCCGGTGGTGGGCGGCCAGGGCCGATGCCTTGGGAACCGTCAATCGCCCCATCGGCCCGATTAACGAGGATACCACCATAAAGGCCGTCACCATCGGCCCGGGCAAGCTGGACAGCGACGTGGTTACCTTCCACTACCGGGTGGCCGAGGCGCCGGACCGGCCGGCGGAGGCCGTGCCGCCGCAAAAAGTCGTCCGGCTTGCCGTCGGCAGGGTGGAAGCCGAGGTTGACGGCGCTTCCTACACCCTGGAGGCGGCGCCTTTCGTGGACCCGGGCTCGGGACGCACGCTGGTGCCGCTGCGCTTCGTGAGCGAGGCCCTGGGGGCGGGTGTCAGTTGGGACCCGGAGAGCCGGCGGATAACCGTCACCGAGGGGGGTAAGGAGATCGTGCTGAGGCTCGGGTCGGCCGAGGTGGAGGTCAACGGCGCCAAGCAGACCATCGACTGCGCTCCGGCAGCGCTTCCGCCCGGCCGTACCTTTGTTCCCTTGCGCTTCGTGAGCGAAGCCCTGGGGGCCAAGGTGGATTACGAGGCGGGCAGCGGTCAGGTCCTGATTACCCGGTAACGGCAGAGCCGAGCCCTGTTCTGACCAAGACACTTGTTGCTCCGAGCCCGCGACCTAAAGGACACCAGCCCACGGTCGCCGGGCCGACAGGGCTCGCCGGGAAACGGGCGGGCCTCCCATGGCGGAAAGGAGCCTTTGCGCGGATACTCAGATCCGGCGCCTAAGAAGTACAGGGGAAAGGGGAGAAGCAAGTGGGAGGAAGAGGAAACAGCCGGGGGCACCGGCTTCTGTCGATCATCCTGAGAATTACCCTGATCATAGGCCTTGCGGCGGGCTTGTTCGGGCTTTCGGCCCCTGCGCCGGCTCAGGCGGAGGAGCCGGCGATCGACGTTCTTTACGAGGGCACCGTTACCCTGACCCCGGGCGAGACCTTTACCGTGATCGCCTACAACTCCAGTGTGGCCTACACGGTGTACGAAACCACGCCCCTGGGGGCCCTGCAGGCCGCGGCCGCGGCCGGCGGCTTCACCTACGATGTGACCGACAAGAAGTACGCGGACTCGGGCGTTCTTCTTCTGGACAACGTAGGGAGCTACCCTTACGTAAAAGGGGGCAGCAAGTGGTACGCCTACGTCAACGGCGTTCATAAAGACGGCTACGACAGCCGCGACCAAGCCCTGAACCTGCTCCAGCTTGCCGATGCTGACCGCGTGGAGTTCTACTATGCCGCCGGCATTGCCAATCCCGACGACTTTGAGGCCGTTAAGGCGGCGGCCACCGCGGCGGTGAAAACGGTGGTCTCCGTGGAGGGGGCCGGAGGAGGTGGCGGAGGCGCACCTGCCGACTGGACCCTGGAGCTGGCGGGCGCCAAGGAGACCACGGTGACCAGGTCCTTCTTTGAGCAGGCCCTGGCCTGTTCGTCTTCGGGCCACCAGGTTTCCTGGACCGACGGCGACGGCAATGTCTGGACGGGCGTGCCGCTCTGGCTGCTGGTGGCCATGGTCGACGACGACCCTGATGTCGGCACCTACCACTTCAACTTTAACGACGACCTCGCCGCCCAGCACTATGAGGTTAACGTCATATCCAGCGACGGGTGGACGGCCACCTTCGACAGCGCCGACATCGCCCGCAACAACGGATATATCGTGGCCAATACGCTGAACGGAGAACCGCTGCCCCTCCAGACCGATTCGGGGAAACCGTGCTGGCCGCTGCACCTGAAGGGTTCGGCGGTGTTCGGCGGGCAGCAGGTGGGTGGCATCGTCCGCATCGAGCTCTCGGGCCTTCCCCAGCCTTCCGAGGGATGGACCCTGGAGCTGGTGGGCGATGTAGGGGACACCATCACCCAGGAGGAGTTTGAAGAGGCGCTGGCCTGCCAGCATTCGGGCCACTACCGGGAGTGGACCGACAAAGACGGCAAAGTCTGGTCCGGCGTGCCCCTGTGGGTGCTGCTGGGGGCGGTGGACGACATCGAGCCGGGCAACCACTGGACCTTCAACGACCAGCGGGCGCAGGCCGGCTACACGGTGAAGGTGGAGGCCGCCGACGGCTACAGCAAGACCTTTGCCAGCGCGGATGTAGCCCGAAGCGACAACTACATCGTTGCCAATAAATGCAACGGTGAGCCGCTTACCGGTTCGTCGGCGCCCCTGCGTTTGGTGGGTCCCGGCGTTACGGAAGCCGACGGCTCCCTGGGCGGCTCGGCCGTAGGCGGCATCGTCAGGATAGAAATCCCCGAACTGCAAACACCCGCGGCCGCGCCCGGTAGCTGGAACCTCAGCCTGACCGGCAAGATCAGCGACGTTATTTCCCAGGCCGAGTTCGAGGCCGGCCTGGCCTGCCCGGCCTCGGGACACCTGGCCGAGTGGACCGACAAGGACGGCAACGTCTGGTCAGGCATGCCGCTTTGGCTCCTGGCCGGCTGGGTGGATGATCGCCAGCCGCACGGGTACAACTTCAGCCAGGCCATGGCCGGCTACAAGGTCCTGGTCAAGGCCGGGGACGGCTACACCAAGGAATTTGCCGGCGCGGATATAGCGCAGAGCAACGACTACATCCTGGCCAACCGGTGCAACGGCCAGCCGCTTTCCGGTTCGGCCTGGCCCCTGCGCCTGGTGGGCGCCGGCGTGGCCAGGGAGGACGGGTCCTTAAGCGGGGCCAGCGTGGGCAACGTGGTGGAGATCGAGCTGACCGAATTCGGGTCCGCCCTGCCCATTCCCCAACTGCACATCGTCAAGTACGGCCCGGACCGCACCACGGTGATTCAGGAGCGGACAATTGATTATCGCTGGATGGAGCAAAACCTTCCGGTGATAGGCGACGGGCAGAAAATCTACCGCTTCGAGGGCGTCACCTTCAACCCGAACGATCTGTGGGACCCGGAAGAGAAGTGCCCGGCCGGCTTTAAGATTTCCAACGCGGTGAAGGGCACGCGCCTCTCCGACCTCTGCGATCTGGTGGGCGGCATGGGCGCGGGCACCGAAGTGGTGCTGGTGGCCAGCGACGGCTACGAGACCCGGCTGCCCTACTCCTCCGTTTACCCCGACCCGTCGGTGCGGGCCCGCCAGGGTGATGCCATTCTGGCCTGGTGGGCGGACGGGAAGTACGTCCCGTACTACGACGAGGGGATGCGCCTGTTCTTCACCCCCGAGGACGGCATCTACGGCCAGTGGGACATGCACGAGACCCTGCCGGAAAAGTACTGGCACTACTACTACAGCGACGGCATCCGGTATCCATCCTGCGCCGGTTTATCGGCCAAGTGGGTCACGGAAATCAGGGTCTATTCCGTGCCCGAGGGAGACTGGACGCTGGAGCTTGACGGTCAGGGTATCGGCGGCCTCCGGTATGAGGTGAGCAAGACGTACTTCGAACAGGCCCTCGCCTGCCAGTTCGGCGCCAACCACAAGGCCACCTACACGGATCCCGAAGGCCGGGTCTGGGAGGGAATGCCGCTTTGGTTCCTGGCCGGGTTCGTGGATGATGCCGACCAGCATTCCGACAACGCCTTTAACGATGAACTCGCGACGGGTGGCTACCGGGTAGTGATTACGGCGACGGACGGCCATTCGGTGAGTATCGATAGCCGGGAGATCATCCGCAACAGCAACTACATTGTGGCCAATTCCCTCGACGGGCAGCCTCTGCCCGACGAGGACTGGCCGCTGCGGCTGGTGGGCCCGGCGGTCGGCGGGCAAACCTCGATCGCCAAGATCGCCGGCATCAGCTTAGTCCCGTCAGTCCCGGCCGGGGCGGTTACCCTGGAACTCAGCCGGAGCGAAGCGTCCGTAGGCGAGACCGTAACCGCATCGGGTACGGCACCTCCCGACTCCTGGGTGCCCCTCAAGGTGACGGACGCGGCCGGCTCCATCCTGGTGTTCGACGCCACGAGGGCCGGCGCCGACGGCAGCTACAGTATCGAGTTCGTGATCCCGCCGAAGGCCTCGGGTACACTCACCGTGACCGTCGGGGAGGGGACCGACGTGGCCACCGGGAGCCTGACCGTAGTCCCGGCCGGAACCGTGGCCAAGCCCATGGCGTGGCCGCCGGGGGGCACGGTACCACCCGGCACTCGCGTGACCCTCAAGACCGCTACCCAGGGTGCGGACATTTACTACACCCTGGACGGCACTGCCCCGACTGAGGCGAGTACGAAGTATACCGGGTCGATTACTATTAACCCGCCGGTTACCCTAAAGGCCATCGCCGTCAGGACCGGCTGGCAGGACAGTGAAGTCCTGACGGTGCAATACAGCCTCGCCGAACCCATAACCGGAAATGAGGTGGCGGTAGAGCGCTCCAAGAAGAACCTGGCGGTGACCGAACAAACCCAGGGAACCGTAAGGATAGCCGTACCCGACGAGGTGAAAGACGCGACCATCAGCGTCACCGGACTCCTGAAGGAGCCCGATCCCGTATCCGGCGCCGTGACCACCGGGCCTTTGCCTGCCTCTCTTAACATCGAGGTCACCGACACTGCCGTGAGTCCCGCGCCCATAAAGGTGTCCATACCGAGAGGAACCACCGTCAGCGGCCCGGCAGAATGGAACGGGACCATCAACGTGCCCAGGGTGGAGCCGGCCCAATCGGTGAAGGTAGAGGCGGATCCCGGGAAAAAGGCCAAAGTGCATACCGTAATTGAAGTCGGTTACGAGGACGTACCCTTGACCTTTGACAAAGCCGTGCGGCTGGTTATCCCCGGCCAGGCAGGAAAGGAGGCGGGATACTACCGGGGCGGCAAGTTCACCAAGATCCCCAGCCTGCCGTCCGGCGCCCGGGACGACCAAGCCTGGGCGGATACCAACCTACCGTCCGGCGGGGACGGCAAGATGAGCGTCGGACCCGACCTGGTGATCTGGACCAAGCATTTTACCAAGTTCGTTACCTACACGCAGACTTCCATCAGCACCGGCGGCGGCGGAGATGGCGGAGGTGGCGTCCCCAGCCCGGCGCCTGTGACCTCCACCACCGGAGCGGCGAACGTCAATCCGGCCGCCGGCGGAACCATCAGCCTGGGGGATGAGGCCGCCATCGTAATCCCGGCCAATGCCCTCAGCGGTTCACAGGCGGTGGAAGTGAAAATCGAGAAGGTGAGCGCGCCTCCGGCCCCGCCGGCGGGCCATAGGTTGGTCGGCAGTGTATACGAGTTTACCGTAGACGGAAAACCCACCTACAGTTTTGCCAAGAAAGTAACCATCACCCTCAGCTTCGATGCCAGTGCCCTTTCCGAAGGTGAAACTCCCTCCATACACCGCTACGACGAAGGCCTGGGCCGGTGGGTTGATCTCGGCGGCCGGGTAGCGGGCAACAGCATAAGCGTGGAGGTAGAGCACCTCAGCAAATACGCCGTAATGGTAGCGGTAAGAGCGCCGCAGCCGCAGGCGAGCTTCTCGGACACTGCCGGGCACTGGGCGGAGGACAGCATCAAGGAACTGGTAGGCCTGGGGGTCATCGGCGGCTACCCGGACGGGACTTTTAGGCCCGACAACAAGATCACCCGGGCCGAATTTGCCGCCCTTCTGGTAAGGGCGTTCAAGCTTGAGGGCCAGGGCGGCAAGGTCTTTGCCGACACGGCCGGGCACTGGGCGCAGGACGCCATAGCCACCGCCGCCCACCACGGTCTGGTCGCGGGCTATAACGCCGACACCTTTGGGCCGGACGACCCCATTACCCGGGAGCAGCTGGCGGCCATGATGGTCAGGGCGGCCAGGCTGAGCCCGGTGAGCGCGGAAATGTCCTTTAAGGACGGCGGCAGCATCTCCGGCTGGGCCAGGGCAGCGGTGGCCACGGCGGTGAAGAGCGGGATCATTAAGGGCTATCCGGACAACACCCTGCGTCCCCAGGGCCACGCCACCCGGGCCGAGGCGGTCACGGTTGTCCTCAAGGCTTTGCAGAAGTAGCCGCGCACAGAGGGCAGAGGCATACGGCGGGAGGGGTTAGGGCCCCTGCCGCCGTATGCCCTCCCGCTGGACGAGCGGCGGATTGGCCGGCGGGAGATTGCGGCGGCAGTAAGAGTAAGAGGCAGGTCCGGTCGCACCGGCGAAAAGGCGGAGAAGGTGTACGGCCGGAGGATGGAGGTTGATAGATGTTCTTGGGGCGCCGGAGGGCTTTCTCGGGACGCGTTTTTCCTGTCCTGCTGATGCTGGGGTTTGCTGCCTTACTGGCCGTTTTGCCCCTTTTCCCGGCTCCGGCGCAGGCGGCGGGGACAACCTCGGTGCACGTGGTGAAGTACGCGTCGGACGGGAAGACCGTTATTCGGGAAACGACCGTGGACTATCAATGGATGGAGGAACATCTGCCGGTGCAGGGAGACGGGACCACTCACTATTATCACCAGGGGCCTACATTTGATGAGAACAACCTCTGGGACCCGTCGGAAACGGTAAACCTGAAGGATCACGGTGCACTCAGGGGAACGGACCTCAAGGATCTCTGCGACCTGGTAGGGGGGATGCAGGCGGGGGACGCGGTAAAGGTTAAGGCTGCGGACGGTTTCTACAAGAAGTTCCCCTTCGAAAACGTTTACCACCCGCTCCCCCGGCAGGGCCCCATCGTCCTGTGCTGGTGGAAGGACGGCGAGTACGTCCCCGGCTTCTCTGAAGGGATTAGGCTGGTTTTCTTTGCCCGGACGCCGAACCAGCGCGGACGGTACGTCTTCGGAAATCAGGACATGCGGCAATGCTTTGCGGAATCGTACTGGCATCTCTTCGATAACCACTGGCCCTCCAGCAACGGTTATACGGTACAAAACGTTAACGAGGTGATAATCCTCAGCAGCGAGGCGCCCCCCACTCAGACATTAGTTGTAGTAGTTATTACCCTCTTGGCCGTGGGAGGCCTGGCTGCCGGGGTAGTTTTTCTGAGGAGGAACAGACGTGGCAAAGGTGGCGGATAGAAGACGTTCACTGCTCGGTTCCTTTATTTTAGCCCTGGTTTTGGGCTTCCTCGCGACCTCGGCTGCCCGGGCGGCCGAGCCCACCACCTCGGTGCGGCTGGTGAAGTACGCGGCGGACCATAAGACCGTAGTGGCCGAGAAGCAGGTGGACTACCGGTGGATGGAGGCTAATCTCCCGGTGCACGGGGACGGAAAGACCCATTACTACCACCAGGGACCGGTTTTTGAGGGCGATAAGTGGGACCCCACGCGGACCAAGAACTTGAAGGACAAAGGAGCGGTCAAGGGCACCGACCTCAAGGACCTCTGCGACCTGGTGGGCGGGATGGCTCCCGGGGACGAGGTGGTGGTTTCTGCCCCCGACGGCTATTACGTTAAGTTCGGCCACCGGAACGTTTATGCGCCGCCCGACCGCCAGGGGCCGATAGTGCTCTGCTGGTACAACGGGGAAGAGGTCCAGGCCGGAGAGCGCCAGGGGAGGGGGTACGTGCCGGATTATTTCGCCGGCATGCGGCTGGTTTTTATGCCCAAGGTACCGAACGCCGAGGGCAAGTACGTGTTCGGCAACCAGGACATGAAGGAATGCTTCGACGAGAACTACTGGCATTACTATGAGAACCTCTATCCCAGCACCAACGGGCTGACCGCGAAGTGGGTAAACCAAATCGCGGTATATTCCGGCGGGGCGCCCGAGCAGCCGGCGGTGTTGGCGGCGGAGGCCAACGGGGGAGCCGGGGCTTCCCCGTCTCGCTCCCCAAGCTTCATCATATGGCTTCTGGCGGCCGCCGGGGCGGCGGTTATTGGCCTGGCCGTCTACTTCTTGAAGCGGAAGTAGCGGCGGGAGAGCACGGTAGCCGCCCTCAAGAAGACCGGGCTGGTGCCCTCCCGGGGCATGGGCGTCCAGGCTGAATAAAGCTGGGCGACCGCGGGCGAAGTAAGACCTGCGTCCCGGGTGTGGGCGCGGATGCCCCAGCCTACGGTTTCTTCCGGCCGGGGCGGCCTGCGCCGCGGCCTGAAGGCCGGGTAACGAAAAGAGAGAGGCAGGGAAGCGAAGAAGTGCCGAACCAGGGAAGAAAGCCCAAACTAATTCTCTTGCTGATCCTCATCGGCGTTTGCCTGCTCGCGGTCTCCGGTTACCTCTATTTCACCGGGGAAGAGAAAATCGACTGGACCCTGAACCTGGCGGGCCGCGAGGGCAGCCGGCAGCTCAGCCTGGAGGAGATAAAGAAAATGCCCGCCTGGGAGGGGAGGGGCGGGTTCTTCACCACGGTAGGCCTGGTCAACGGACCGTTCACCTGCAAGGGGGTTCCGGTGGAAGACCTCTGCGCCCTGGTGGGAGGGATCGGGCCGGACGAGTGCCTCTGGGTGTGGGCGCCCGACGGCTACTCCATGGTCTTCTCCTACGAGCAGGTCAAGGGGGATTTCGTGACCTACGATTCCCGGACCCTGAGGGAGATCCCCACCCAAGGGGTGAAAATGATCCTGATGTACGAGCAGGACGGCGCGCCTCTGAAGGAAGACGACGGCCGGCCTCTGCGGATCGCCCTGGTAGGCTCGGATGACTTTCTTACCGAGGGCCACTACTGGGTGAAGTGGGTGGACCGCATGGAAGTGCGGCCGCTAACGGAGGGCGAGACTTAATGAGGGCGGTCAGGATCGCGTCCGCGGCCCTGGTGCTGGCCCTCATCCTCGGCCTGGCCGCCTGCGGACCCCGGGAAGGGCAAAAGGTCAAGCTAAAGGTGGTCTATGCCGGGAGCCTCATCGTGCCCCTGCAGGCGGTGGAGAAGCAGTTTGAGAGCCTGCACCCCGACCTGGAGGTGGACATGGAGGGGCACGGGAGCATCCAGGTGATCCGCTACGTTACCGACCTGAAGAAGCAGGCGGACGTGCTGGCGGTGGCCGACTACACCCTGATCCCGGCCATGATGTACCCGGAGCACGCGGACTGGCTCATCAGGTTCGCCACCAACGAACTGGTCATCGCCTACACCGAGAAAAGCCGGTATGCCTCGGAGATCAGCAGTTCCAACTGGTGCGAAATCCTCTCCCGCCCGGAGGTGAAAATCGGGCTGCCCCATCCTCTGCTGGACGCCTGCGGCTACCGGGCACTGATGATGGTGCAACTGGCCGAGGTGCATTACGGGCATCCCGGACTCTTTGCCAGGATCGTGGCCGACCATTTTACCCCGGCGATTTCGGTGCGGAAAGACCGCGACCGGTACACGATCGACCTCGTGGAGGTAATGAAACCGCGGGACGACAAGTTCGCGGTGCGCGGCGGCAGCATCCAGCTGCTGGCCTTGCTGGAGGCGGGGGCAATCGACTACGCTTTCGAGTATCGCAGCGTGGCCCGGCAGCGGGGTCTCAAGTACGTGGAGTTGCCCCCGGCCCTGAACCTGGGAGCCTCCGACCAGGAGGACTTCTACCGGCGGGTGCGGGTGGCGTTCGGCTTTCAGCGCTTCACCGCTCTGGAAAACGAGCAGGTGGGCAACACCATCTACTACGCCCTCACCATTCCTAAGAACGCCCCCCACCGTTCCCAGGCGCTGGAGTACGTGAAGTTCCTTCTGGGTCCGGAAGGGCAGAGAATATTCGCCGAGAATAACCACCCCTTTGTGCCCCCGGTTGCGGATAACCCGGCCGGCCTTCCGACGGAGCTTGCCGGTCTGGTGAAAGGAGAGTAAACGGGGGCGCAGCCCGCCGGAGCGCGAAGCTCGAGCCCCAGTTCGGTCGGCGAAGCGACCGGTACGAGGGGGAATCAGGACTGCCGGGAGGGCAAACTTGGGACCCACCAGGGCGGAATGCGGTTGCACTTGGCCTACCAGCCTACGGCCGGGAGAGGAGAACGGTTTTGCGGGGAAAGGATCAGGTTTACTGGATCTCGGTGGCCGGCGGTAGCCTGGTTCTGCTGTTTCTGCTTTACCCGCTGCTATACGCCTTCTGGGTTACCGACCCGGCGCTCCTCGTGCAGACCTGGCGCGACTCGGAATTCATTGCCTCCCTGCTCACCAGTTTCTGGACCGCGGGAGCGGCCACCGCCGCCGCGACCCTGACCGGGGTGCCGTTCGCCTACCTCCTGGCCCGGCGGAGCTTCAGGGGAAAGAGGCTGCTGGAGGGGCTTCTTGACCTGCCGGTGGTGATACCGCACACCGTGGCCGGCATTATCCTGCTGATGGCCGTCAGCCCCCATGCCCGCCTGGGCGGCTGGTTGCAGCGGGCCGGCTTCGACTTCGTGGAAACCCACGCCGGGATTGCCATCGCCATGCTGTTCGTGAGCTTTCCCCTTCTGATCAACGCCGCGCGCGATGCCTTCCTTCGCGTGCCGGTGCGGTTGGAATTCGTGGCCCGCACCCTTGGTGCCGGCTCCCTGGCCGTGTTCTTCACGATTACCCTGCCCCTGGCCTGGCGCGGCATTCTTACCGGCATGGTGCTTACCTGGGCCCGGGCGGTGAGCGAGTTCGGCGCGGTCGTAATCCTGGCCTATCACCCCATGACCGCCCCGGTGCTCATATACGAGCGGTTCGAGAGCTACGGCCTGGCCTACGCCCGGCCGGCGGCCGTGCTCCTCCTGGCCGTTTCCCTGCTGGTCTTTGTGGTGGTCCGCCTAATCGCCGGAGGGGATGACTCCCGTGCTGGAAGTTAGCAACCTGGAAGTCCGATTCCCCTCCTTTACCCTGCAGGAGGTGAGCTTCACCGTAGAAGAGGGAGAGTTCTTCCTGGTGCTGGGTCCTTCGGGGGCGGGCAAGACCGTGCTCCTGGAAACTCTGGCCGGGATACACCGGCCCCGGCAGGGCCGGATCCGGCTGGAGGGAGGGGATCTGACTTCGGTCCCGCCGGAAGAACGGCCGATCGGCATCGTCTACCAGGACTACGCCCTCTTTCCTCACCTGACGGTGGAGGAAAACATCCGCTACGCCCTGCGCTTTCGCCGCGGAAGGCCGGCCTTTGCCTGGCAGGACTGGGTGGGCTTTCTGGGTTTGGGGCCTCTGCTTTCCCGCTACCCCGCTACCCTGAGCGGAGGGGAACAGCAGCGGGTGGCCCTGGCCCGCGCCTTGGCCGCCTTCCCGCGCCTGCTCCTCCTGGACGAGCCCCTTTCCGCCCTTGACCCCGACCTGCGGGGGGAGATAGGCAGGGAACTCAGGCGCCTGAACCAGGAGTTCGGCCTGACGATAATCATGGTGACGCACGATTTCTCCGAGGTCTTCGCCTACGGCCGCCGGGTGGCGGTTCTCTTTGGCGGCCGGCTGCTGCAGGTGGGGACCCCGGAAGAAGTCTTCCGGAGGCCGGCGTCGGCGGAAGTGGCCGGGTTCGTGGGCATGGAGAACCTGCTCCCTCTGGAACCCCGGGAGGGGTCGTGGTTCCTGTTGGGCAAACCGGTTCATCCCGGAGCGGAGGCGGTGCAAGGGGCGGGGGCGCCGGCAAGGCCCGGCCCTGCCGGCGTTGTGGCCGGGGTGCGGCCGGAGGACGTGGTCATAGGCCGGTCCCCGCTGCCGTATCCCTATTCCTGGGAGGGCCAGCTGCAAAGCCTGGTTAACGGCGGAGGGGTATTCAGGGCGGAGGTCAGGGTAGGGACCACCACCCTGAGCGCCTACGTTCCCGGCCGGCAACTGGCGGAGGAAGGGTTGCGGGTGGGAGAAAGGGTTTACGTGGGCTTTGCCTGCGAGCACGTCTGCTTCCTGGAGGCGAGGGGCGGTCTATAAGGTAGTACGCAACACCAAACTTCCCAACCCGGGACCTATTAGGGGGAATCGGGAGAGGGTAGGACTTGTAGAGAGTTGTCATCTTGAGCGCGTTCTGCTAAAATCAACACAACGGTGCCCGGAACGGCGGGCCGCATTGCCCGGCTCGGATAAGGAGGTGAAGTCGCGCGTAGTGCAGCCGAAGCCCGGCGGTTCCGGGAAGGGCAGTAACGCCGGAGGAGGTATGGGAACGTGGCAGGCTTGAAGAAAACGCGCCTGGCGAGGTTCGTGGCGCTGGGACTGCTGGTGGTGCTGGTCTGCGGCCTGGCGCTCGTGGCCGGGTGCGGCAAGGGAAGCGGTGAGACCACCGCGCCGCCGGCGCAGACCGGAAGCAGTGAGGCCGCCGCGCCGGCGCAAGGCGGGCAGCCGGCGGGACAGGACCGCGAGGTTATCCTGGCGACCACTACCAGCACCTACGATACCGGGCTACTGGAGTACCTGCTCCCCATCTTTGAGCAGAAGACCGGATACAAGGTCAAGCCCATCGCCGTGGGCACGGGCCAGGCCCTGAAGATGGGTGAGGAGGGCAACGCCGACGCCCTGCTGGTCCACGCGCCGGCTTCGGAGAAACCTCTGGTGGACAAGGGCATTGTGACCAATTATCGTCTGGTCATGCACAACGACTTCATCTTTGTCGGGCCGGCGGACGACCCGGCCGGAGTGCGGCAGGCGGGTACAGCGGTGGAGGCTCTTAAGAAGATCGCCGACCGCAAGGCGGCGTTCGTGTCCCGGGGCGACGACTCCGGTACCCACAAGAAGGAGAAGGAGCTCTGGAAGGCGGCGGCGATTACCCCCGAGGGCGACTGGTACGTGGAGGCCGGGGCGGGAATGGGCCAGACCCTGACCATCGCCTCCGAGCGGGGAGGTTATACTCTCACCGACCGCGGCACCTACCTGGCCATGAAGGATAAGCTGCGCTTGGAGATCGTTCACCAGGGCGATCCCGCGCTGCTGAACATCTACCACGTCATGCAGGTGAACCCGGAGAAGTTCCCGAACCTGGACATTAACGCCGATGGGGCCAAGGCCTTCGTGGAGTTCATGGTCTCCCCGGAGGGGCAGAAGCTTATCGGCGAGTTCGGGAAGGATAAGTACGGCGAGCCCCTGTTCGTTCCCGACGCCGGGAAAGAGGCTCAGTTCGGCGGCTAGGCAGGCGCCGGGCTCGGGAAGAAGAGGGGAGTCATGACCTTGCGGCTGCGAAGGGACCGGTTGGGAAGCAAGAGTGGCATTTGCTGACGCATCCCCCACTTCTTTGAGGGCAGTGCTGGTTTTGCCCGAGTACCTGAAGCGTGCCGGG
>JANLFO010000031.1 GCA_024653205.1 Clostridia bacterium
AACCAGTGCCACACCTAGATCTAAGCCTCCCTCAGGCCGGGAACTTGCGTTTAAGGGTGTTCTAAATATTTAGCGCAAACGGTTAGAATTAAACAGGCGATTATCTCCCTGATTCTGCGGTCCGGAGAGAAGATTCGGGGGCATATCATGGCTCGATTCGATATGGACTTTTCCCGGCATGGTGAAATCCCTGCGATTACCAAGATGCTGCCGCCTCATCTGGAGGCCTTGAGCCACCTCCTTCCGCTGGTATGCGGGTGGCCGCACCAACATCAGTTACAATTGCCTGGACCGGAACCTCAAAAGGGGCCGGTCCGGCCGCGCGGCCTTGGTGTTAGAAGCCGGGGAAACCGGTGGGATAGCGGTGGTAACCTACGGCCAGCTGTTCGAACTGGTCAGGCGCTGTGCCGCCGCACTAAGGGCCCTGGGGGTGGGCCGGCCGGGATAAATTGAGGAGGGGGGATGCGAAGGGCAAATCAGAGCGGAAGACAAGCACGACGGTTTGGCAGGATGGGTTTCGGAGTTTTCCGGCATTGGGGAGTAAGCGAACAGAAGAAGGGGGCAACAGTCGCATGACCGGCAAGTCTATACTGGTCCTGATTATAGTGCTGGTCTACCTGCTGGCCGTGGTCATCGGCATCGGCGTGGCCGAGGCGCGGCGGCGAAGGGGAGCCAAGGACGAGTTTGCCCTGGCGGCCCGTACCATGGGGTTGTGGGAGGTGGGCCTGACCTGCGGGCTGGCCGTATTAGGGGCGGTGCACGTCACCGGCTTTTTTGAAATGTCCTGGTTCAACGGGGCCGCTACCTTGTGGTTTTCCATCGGCTCGGCGTTTACTCTGGCCATTCTGGCCGCTACCAGCGGGCGGTGGGCCCGAAGCATGGGGGTGGGTACGGCCTACGAGCTGGTGGGTCGGGCTACCGGGAGCCAGGCCCTGGCGGTAGTCAGCGTTTGCGTGGGGGCGCCTTTAATCTGGGGGGTGCTCACCCTGGAAACGCAGGGCTTGGGAATTATCATGTCGGCCTTGACCGGCGTTCCGCTGCAGTACGGGGTAGTCATAGGAGCAATAATCGGCATTCTGTACGTCTTCATCGCCGGAATGAAGCAGGTAGCCCGTCTCAATCTCATAAATATCGGCGTGCTTTACGTGGGCGGCATCGTGGCCGCCGCCTACCTGAGTTTTGCCCTCCCGCAGGGCTGGAGCGGGGTGAGCGAGTTCTACGTGGCTCAGAATGAGGCCTGGGCCTTAAGCATCATGGGACCGCCGGGAACCCTGATATCCTTTGCCCTGGTTAACCTTCTCGTGCTGCCCCTGTTCCACCTATCCAACCAGTTTCTGCTGCAGCCCATGATCTCCGCCGACAGTGCCCGCACGGTACAGAGGTCCATGTGGATTGCCGTGCCGGTCAACGCGGCCTTCGGTATCTTCACCTGCGCCATGGGACTGGCGGCGAAGACTATTCCCCAGTTTGCGGAAATGGGCCCCAAGTTGGCGGCGCCGGGAATGCTGGTAGGGCTGTTGCCCTGGTGGCTTTGCGCCTGGCTGCTGGCCAGCTTCCTGCTGGTGGTGCTCTCCACCTTTGCCATCACCTGCCTGGCTCCGTCCACCGCCTTCGTGAAGGACATCTACGTCAACCTGCTCAAACCTCAGGCCACGGAGAAAGAGGTTGAGCGTGCCATCCGCACGGTCATGCTGATATTGGCGGTGGCGGCGGTAATACCTTCCATGGCCCTCCCGCCCATCGTGGCGGCCATACTGTGGCTCTATGCCTGGTCGGTTCCGGTCTCAGTCTCTCTGGTAATGGGTCTCTTTTGGAAGCGCTCTCCCCTGGCCTCCGGCATTACCTGGGCCGTGGCCTGGGTGGCCAACGCTCTGTGGTCCTTTACCGGGCTGCCGGCGGCACTGGGCGTGCCCAACCTGCCGGGTATATACATTGTGCTGCTCATCAGCCTGGTCCTGGGGATCATACTGACCGCCGTGTGCAAGGGCGAACCGGGTTACTTCTTGGCCCGCCGCCGACCGGCTGCAGCGGTGAGCGCCTAAGCCCACGGCCAGGTTGGCTTGCCGGCCGCGAGGCGAGAGCAGAAAACGCTAAAGAGGGTGATGTGAATGCTGGTGTGGGACTTATTCTGGCGGGTAATGGTTACGGTAATGGTGGCCACGGTGATTATCGAACTCCTGTTGCGTTTTGGCGAACGCCGGCAGAGTAAGGGGGCTTAAGCATGGAAGAAGTAGTGGTTACCCGGTACTGGATGCTCATGATCATGCTGCTCATGGTGGTCTACGCGGTCTTTGCCCTCTGGTGGGGGGTAATCAGGAAACGGCCCCAGTCCACGGACTAGACTAGACCGGGGTCTTGGGCAGTCAGAGTGGGGTGTTGGCGGTTTGGGGGCGCAGGGCAGCCTGACGCCCCTCTTTTCGGGCTCCAGGAGGCCCAACTCAGGTAAAGAAAGGAGGAAGCCGGCATGGCCCCAGTTGGCCGGGGTCGAGTTCCCTGGACCTTTCGCCGGGATCGCAGCGCCCTGTTAGTGATCGATTTACAGAACGATTTTGTAGCTCCGGGCGCCATCATGGAGGTGCCCGAGGCCCGGCGGCAGATTCCCAAAGTCAAGGCGCTGATCGAGGGTTGCCGCCGGCTGGGGGTACCGGTGATTTATACCGTGCACGTACATCATCCTTCGCTAGACCTGTGCCCGCTCCAGAGGCGTATGTTCCCCCGTCTGGCCGAGGAGGGGCTCAGGGAGGGCACTCCGGGGGTGGAGGTCTATCCGGAAATAGCCCCGCAACCGGGGGAGCTGGTGATCCGCAAGCGGAGGTTCAGCGCCTTTTACAATACCGAGCTGGAAACCGTGCTCCGCAATCTGAAAGGCCCCAGCCAGATCGATACGGTGATCATCTGCGGCACCGTTACCAATATCTGTTGCGAGTCTACCGCCCGGGACGCCTTTTTCCGGGATTACAAGGTGGTGTTCGGCAGCGACGTGAACGCCGCCCTGGATGAAGAGCTGCACCGGGCGACACTGCGCAACATGGCCGAGGTCTTCGGCCGGGTGATGGACGGCCAGGCCATCCTGGCAGCGTTGGAGGCAGGAGAAGGATGAGACCACCTTCGGGAGAAGGGGAGACGGCCCCGGCGGTTAAAGGCGGTGAGGGCGGCCGGCCCGAAGAAGCGCTCCGGAACCGCTATCTGCGGGTCCGCTCCCTGGCCGAGGCGTCGGCGCGTAGAGAGGGAGGCGTGCGGGAGGATCTGGGCCGCTACCTGGAACTGGCCGGCCAGTACGGAGCGGCGGCGGGTCGAATACTCCGCCGCGAGGACCTGCGCCTGGACCCAAGGGTGCGCCTGAAGTGTCAGGTGCCGAGGTGCCGTCATTTCGGTGCCTGCGCCAACTGTCCCCCCTTTGTCCCTAACCTGGCCGAGGCGCCCGAGCTAATCGGCCGTTACTCCTGGGGCTTGCTGCTGCGCTGGGACTGGGAGCGGGCGGCGCCTGCCGCGGCCGGGATGGCGTCGCGCCGGGCGGTCTACGAGGCAATCGGCGCCGTGGAGGCCGCGGCTTTCTACGACGGGTACTACCTTGCCGCCGGGTTTGCCTCCGGTTCTTGCCGCCGCTACCTGTGTAAAGGTGAGCCCTGTCGGGCGTTGGTGATTCCGGGAGAAGGCTGCCGTTTCCCCCTTCTTTCCCGGCCGAGCCTGGAGGCGGCGGGATTCGACGCCTACGGTATGGCCAGGGATGCGGGTTGGGATATGTATCCGGCCGGCAGCCATCCACCTGAGGAGGTATGCCGGCTAACGGCCGTGGCCCTGGTGTTAATTGATTAGCGTCCTGCTTTTTGTAGGGACGTACCAATATTGTTTCATGTTAACAACTCGCCGAGCCTGATTTGGTCGTTTGCAACCTTCAAATCATTGTAAAATACGCGTATACTTGAGCTGCCACGGTGGAGAGGATCGAGAAAACGGAGGCTTCACACGGGGCGGTTGCCACCTTTACAGGGGGAGGGTTGGGATTTGGGCGAGTTCTGGAACGAAGAGCTGGAAACCATGCCTTGGGAAGAAGTACAGCGCTATTGGCTGGGCGTGCTATCCCGCCAGCTGCAGTACGTCAAGGAGGCCAGTCCCTTTTACCGGGAAAGGCTGAAGAATTTCCAGCCGGAGCGTCTGCGCTCTCTGGAGCAGATGCGCGAATTGCCCTTCCTTACCAAGGAGGACGTACGCAGCGCCCAGAGTGCTGCGGATCGGGATATGCCCCTGGGCAGCCTGCAAACGGCCCGGACCGAGGACATAGTGCAGGTGCTATCCTCTTCGGGCACTTCGGGCCGGCCGGTCTTTTACGGGCTGACCAGGAAGGACCTGGAGGCCTTCCGCGACGGCCTGGCCATGTTCTTCTACACCGCCGGGGTGAGGAAGGAGGACATCGTGGCCCACACGACCGCCGTACCCCTGTTCGCCGGCGGCGATCCCTACTTCGAGGGCATACGCCACATCGGGGCCACCACGGTGTGGATCGGCGGCGTTTCCACCACGCGGGTACTGGAGATCATGCGCTACACCCACTGCAACGTCTTGCAGGCTACGGCCTCCTTCGACGTCTACCTGGGCGAGCACTGCCTCGAGGCTTTGGGGGTAGAGGCCAGCAGGTTGGGGATAGTCAAGGTCCTGGGCGGAGGCGAGCCGGGGCTGGGGGAGGAACCCATAAGGCGAAAGCTTAAGGAACTGTGGGGCGAACCCACGGTGCGCGAGATCATGGGCCTGGCCGACGTGTTCCCGGGCGTCTGGGCGGAGTGCGAGCAGGAAAGCGGGATGCACTTCGTGGCGCTTCGGGACGTGGCGGTGGAGCTGATCGATCCCCAGAGCGGCGAGCACCTGCCCTGGGAGCCGGGGGTTACGGGCGAGCCGGTGTACACCGCGCTGCGGCGGGAGGCAACGCCGGCGGTGAGGTACCGCTCGGCCGACCTCATCCGGGTTGAGGGCGTGGGGTGCGCCTGCGGGCGGCACTCGCCCAGGATCCGCTGTATCGGCCGCATTGACGATATGCTGATTTACAAGGCTATGAACGTTTTCCCTTCGGCCATCCGGGACGTGATCCTCAACCATTTCGGAGATGCCGTCACCGGCTACATCCAGGTAGTCAAGGATTATCCGGGCCAGGTGCGGTTCGACCATCCCATTCCGGTTGACGTGGAGGTGAAATCCCCGGCCCAGGATCTGGCCGCCCTCAAGCGCTCCATGGAGGACAAGGTCAGAGACCTTCTGAACGTGCGTATCGAGGCTACACTGGTGGCGCCCAATACCCTGCCGCGTACGCAATACAAGACCGCTCTGGTAAGGGTGCGCAGCTAGAAGGCTTCGGGCCGGACCCCGGGGCCGGCGGCCGGCAGCGAAGGGGGCAGTGCAGGTGGAGGGCAGAGTGCAGTGGGAAAAGGCCGGCACTGAAGGATCCCATATGGGCCGTGAGGGCTACGTCGGGGACGGCGAGGGGTTCTGGCCGGAGGAAGACCCTCTTTGGACGGGTTACGAATCGTTCCTGGAGGACCTGGTGGCCGGCTCCGACTGCGGCGGTGCGCTGCTGTTCGTGGCCTCACCGGTGACCGGCGGTTACCTGGCGGTAGTGCTGAGAAGCGCGAACGGCGTGCGAAAGAAACGGGTTTGCCTTTCCCCGGAGGCGCTACCCCTCTTGGCCGTTGCCGCCGGCGACCGCGAGTACAGGCTTACCAACGAGGCCATCGGATCTTTGCTGGCGGTAGCCGGAGAAGACCCCGCCCTTCCGGCGGAGGGAGCCTGCTTTTGCCTGGCCGAGCAGCGCCTCGTCGGCTTTGCCGTCCTGGGAAGGCCCGACTGGCCTGTTGCCGTACCCCCGGGCCTGCTGCAATTGCTTACCCGCGTGAGCCGGCAATTTGCCCGTCTCCTCACGACGGTGGAGACACTGAAAAAGGAACGGAAGCTGCTCAACGACACCCTGTCCTGTCTGCGCGAGGCCAACGAGCGCCTTCTGGAGGGGGGTGGGTTCGAAGCCGCCCTGGAGAGGGTCCTGGAGGCGGCGCGAAGCATGGTGGGGGCGGAAGGGGCAGGTCTTTTGCTGTACGAGGAGGAGACCGGGTACCTAACCCTGCAGAAGCCGGCCTTCGGGTCTTACGACGAGTACCGGATAGGGCGCTATAAGGTTACCACCGAGGAGCCCAGCAACGCGGTACGGGTGTTCAAGACGCGAGAGCCCTACGTTTCCAACAATGCCCCTCAGGACCCCAGGTTCGTCAAGGACCTCCTGGACCTGTTCCCGGCACGCAGCGTGGTGAGTCTTCCGGTGGTGGCGGGTGACCGGTGCATCGGGGTGATGCACGTCACCAACAAGCCGGGAGGTTTCAGCGAGGAAGACGTGTTCGTCCTGAAGTCGGTGGTCTCCCAGCTGGCCATAGCCATTGCCAATGCCCGGCTGGTCTCCCGCATCAAGATGGAAGAGACCCAGTCGCGGGTGCTGTACGAGCTGAGCCGAGACTTCAACCTGCTGGACGCGGACGGGCTGGTGCGCCGGGCGGCGGAAGCCGCCTCGCAGGTGCTGCCGGTACTGGGGGTGGCGATTGCTCTCCGCCCGGAGGCCTCGGACCAGCCCAAAATCGTGGCCGGGGGAGGCTGCGCTACCGGGTGGGTAGGCCGCAACCTCCCCGCGGAGCTGCTGGCCGACGAACTCGAGGTGAAAGACCTCCGGGCCCCACAGACGCCCGTCAACTGGATGGAAGAGGAGGCGGCGGCCCTGGGCGCCACCTCCCAGGTTCGGGTGGCCGTGGGCACCGGAGGAGAAGTGCTGGGGGTGCTCCTGGCCTGGACGGGCGGGAACGCCCAGCTTGCTCCTTCGCAGTTACGCTTTCTTTCGCTTCTGGGCAGTCAGATGGCGATGGCGGTCAGAAACGCCCGGCTGTTTGCTTCCGAGAAGAGGGTAACCCGCAGGCTGGAGCGGATTACCAGCATCAACGAACAGATTGCCCGTCTCATTCTGGAAGGAGCGGGAATCCAGGCCATTACCGAGGCCCTGGCCGAGAACCTCCACCGTCAGGTAGCCTTTTACGACTGTCGGCTGGTTCGCCGGGCCTGGGCGGGCCTCGAAGGCGAGGAATTGGCCGCCGCCGAGCAGGCCCTCAAGCAGGTAGCCACGGAGCACCTGAGGGATGCGCCTCCGGACGATACGACCCCGATTTCCGTCCCCGGACCCCAGGGAAGGGAGCTGGTGTTAGTTCCGATCGAACTGGGGGCGGACGTGGGCGGCTACCTGGTGCTGTTGGTGGAGCGCAAGGAGGAGTACGAGGAACTGAAGGAGATAGTCCTCCGGGTACTGCCGGTGTACGCTCTGGAACTGCTGAAAGAGCAGAGCCGGGTAGCCCAGGGCGTAATTCAGTACGCGGAGCAGGAACTGGTTTCCAAGCTGATCGGCGGCTCGGGACTTGCCGGCGGGGAGGTCTTGGCTCGGGCGGCAGGGTTGGGATACGACGTGGGGCGACCGCACCTGGTGGCGGTGTGTGCCCCGGCGGAAGGCGGGGCGACGGGCGAGAGCGGTTCCGGCCGGGCCGCCCGCCGGCTTTCCCGGACCGAGGTGACGGAGATACGCTCCTTCATCCGGCAGTCCTTCCCGGACAGTCTGCGCGCGCTGGTCGACGGCCGGATAGTGGTACTGATACCCGACCGCCCGGAGCGGACCCGGCGCCAACTGGAGGTGTTGGCCCGGAAGTACCACCTCTGGATAGGGGTGGGAGGCTACGTGGAGAACCTCAAGGACTTTCCCGTTGCCTTTTCTCACGCCTGTTTCAGCCTGGGGTACGCGCGACGCTTCGGCCTGGGCCCGGGCGTGACCTGCTTTCAGGAGTTGGGGCTTTACCAGGCGCTGGCCAGCGAGGATACGGCGCGTTGCCTTTACCATACGGCGGTTGCCACGCTGGGCCCGCTGTTGGAGCGAGACCTCGAGAGAGGCACCGGCTATCTTAAAACCCTGGCGACTTTCTACGCGCAAGGCGGAAGTGTGAAGGCGGCCGCCGAGGCCATGTTTTGTCACCCGAATACCATACGCTATCGTCTGGAAAGGATCCGCGAACTCTTAGGGATTGGCATTGCGGAGCCGGACCGGCGGCTTAACCTGGAGGTGGCGTTGCGGGTCATCCGCTACTACCACCCGCAATTGTTCTGATATGTATCAAGCGTCTAAATGGATGGTTAAAGCTTATCATTTGGCCACATTACCCTGCATCCGGTCGGCTGATATTCTGGTATCAGGCGGAGATTCGCCGTGTGGCTTTGTGGCCAGTTCCATATAGGGGGTCAGATCATTGTTGCGAGGGGCGTTACACGGTCTGCGCGTGCTGGATTTGTCCCGGCTGCTGCCCGGTCCGCTCTGTACCGCCATTCTGGCCGCCTACGGGGCGGACGTGACCAAGGTGGAGGATCCTCACCGGGGTGATTGGGCCAAGACCGTCCCGCCGCTTTTCGGCGGGGCCAACCTGACCTACACCAACGTAAACCGGGGCAAGAGGATCATCGAGCTCGACCTGAAGTCGGAGCCGGACCGAGAACGCTTCTGGGAACTGGTGGACGCTTCGGACGCGCTGGTTCAGTCTTTTCGACCCGGAGTAGTGCGGCGGCTGGGGATCGATTACGCGGCGGTCAGGGAGCGGAACCCACGACTGGTGTACGTTTCGCTCAGCGCCTTCGGAGAGGAAGGCGAGTTGGCCGGCCGTGCGGGCCACGACCTCAATTGCCTGGCTCTGGCGGGGCTGCTGGATTTGAACCGCGACGACCGCGGCAGGCCGGTGATACCCGGCGTGCAGATTTCCGACCTCAGCATAGCCCTGTGGGGAGTCGTAGGCGTGCTGCTGGCCCTGGCCCAACGCCAGAGGACCGGGCGGGGGTGCCACCTGGAGTTGAGCCTCCTGGGAGTCAGCCTTTCCTGGCTGGTCGGCGAACTGCACCGGCTGGGCACCGGGGCCGGGGCTGCGGAAGCGGCTTTCCCGGTGCCGGGCTTTCTGGGCGGCGCCCTGGCCTGCTACAACCTGTATCCGGTCAAGGGAGGACGGTTTGCCGCCCTGTGCGCCCTGGAACCTCACTCCTGGCGGGAGGTATGCCTTCGCCTGGGCCGGGAGGAATGGATCGATTGGCAGTTCCTCCCGGAAAAACAAGGGGAAATGATCCGGGCGCTGGGCGAGACCTTTTCTGCCGCCCCCTGGGAGCACTGGGGGCAGGTCCTGGGAGAGCAGGTGGCCTTCAGCCCGGTATTGAGCGTGGAGGAAGTGGCGGCCCACCCGGCCCCCGCCTCCACCGGGGTGTTGGAGAAGACTGCCCTGGCCCCGGGGCTCGAAGTCTACCAGGTGGCCTGGGGGGCGTGCGTGAGAGCTGCGGAGTAAGGGAGCACTCGGGGGGTTGGGGCTGCTCGGTTGCCTTGCCTCCTTCCCGCCGGCGGTTTTGCCCCCAGAGGCTTTAGGGCTTTAGCGGGAGGTCTAGACTTGGCGGCGAGACCCTGAAGGCTCAGAGGCTTGAACACGGAGGGATGACAAATGTGGCAGGCAATGGCTCCGGTCGCGGGACTCATTGCGAAGATCAGCGTCAAGGAGGGCCAGGTAGTAGAACGAGGCCAGATCGTGGCCTTCGTGCAGTGCATGAAGACGGAGATACCGGTAGTGGCCGAAGATGGCGGAGTGGTCCGCTCCATCCGGGTGGAGGAAGGCGACGAAGTGGAACTGGGCGACGTTATCCTGGACGTGTGCTAGGCGGGCCCGCACGCGGGGGCGCCCGGGACGGGCAGGGGGGTGAAGGGTGATGATCGGCAAGGTACTGGTGGCCAACCGGGGGGAGATAGCCCGTCGGGTAATCCGGGCCTGTCACGAACTGGGTCTCAAGGCCGTAGCCGTCTATTCCGACGCCGACCGCGAGGCCTTGCACGTAAGGGAGGCGGATGAGGCCTATCACCTGGGCCGTTCCCGGCCGTTGGACAGCTACCTCAACATACCCCGGATCATCGAAGTCCTGAAGCAGTCGGGGGCGGACGCCGTGCACCCGGGCTACGGGTTTCTGGCGGAGAACGCCCGGTTCGCCCGGGCGGTGGAAGAAGCGGGCACCTGCTGGATAGGCCCGCCGGCGGACGTCATGGAAGTGCTGGAATCCAAGTGCCGGTCCCGCCGTCTGGCCCGGGAGGCCGGGGTCCCGGTGGTGCCCGGATCCCTGGAAGGCCTCCACGATTTCGGGGAGGTAGAGGAGTGGTTCGATCGATTGGGCCCGCCGGTGGCGCTCAAAATCGACCGGGGTGGCGGCGGAAAAGGCATCTACCGGGTGGACGACCGGGCCCGGCTGAGGGAAGCCTTTGAGGCCGCGTGCCGCGAGAGCGAGGCCTATTTTGGCGGCTCGGGGGTGTATATCGAAAAGCTGCTGGAGAACCCCCGGCACATCGAGGTGCAGGTCCTGGCCGCACCCGGCGGGCAGGTGGTGCACCTGGGGGAACGGGAGTGTTCGGTGCAGCGGCGCTTTCAGAAGCTGGTGGAGGAATCCCCGGCGCCCGACCTCGACGAGGAAAGCCGCCGGAAGGTGGCGGCCATGGCGGTGCGTCTCGCGGCGCACCTGGGGTACGTCAATGCCGGCACCGTCGAATTCCTGCACGATACGGACGGGCACTTCTACTTCCTGGAAGTTAACAAGCGCATTCAGGTGGAGCACCCGGTGACGGAGATGGTAACCGGCAGGGACCTGGTGCAGGCCCAGCTGCTGGTGGCGGGCACGGGTCGTCTTCCCTTCCGCCAGGAGGAAATCGAACGCCGGGGGCATGCCGTGGAGGCCCGGATCTACGCCGAAGACCCGGTCAGCTTCCTGCCGTCGCCCGGCACGATAACCTCTCTGAGCCTCCCTGCCGGTGAGGGCATCCGGGTGGATCATGCTCTGGAAGAAGGACTGAGGATCCCTCCTTACTACGATCCGCTGATTGCCAAGGTGATTGCGTGGGGTGAGCACCGGAACGCGGCCTTGGAAAGGCTGGCCAGGGCCCTGGAAGAAACGAGCATTGCCGGTATCGCCACCAGCCTGGAGTTTCACCGGCGTCTTTTGGCCCATCCCGCCTTTCGCCTGGGCCGATATCATACCGGGCTGGTGGCCGACATGCTTCCCACCGGGGAAGGTGAAAAGGGTTGGATGTCGTTCGCGTGACTGCCGAACCGGAGCCGGTAACCCTTGACCTCGCGCGAACCGCACTGGTAGGCGTGGATCTGCAGAAAGCCTTCCTGCACCCGGAAGGGTACTTCTGCCGTCTGGGAAGGATTCGGGCGGAAGAGGTCAGACCGCTGGTGGACAGGTGCCGCCGGGTGATAGCCGCGCTGCGCCCCCGGGTAAGACAGGTGGTATTCTTGCGGATGGCCCTTTCCGCCCCGGTTCTGGCGCTCCGGGCCTTTGCCCCGCCGGTCTGGCTCAAGTCCGGCACCCTGCGGGCACTGCAGGAGCACCCGGAATGGCGGGACCTCCTGCCTTTGGAAGGCTGCTGGGGCGCGGAGATCATAGAAGAGTTGCGGCCCGAAGCCCAGGATGTGGTGATTCCCAAGTGCGGCTACGACGGTTTCCACGGAACCGACCTTGACCTGGTGCTGAGGGCGGCCGACGTCAGGTGGCTGGTGCTGGTGGGAATAGCCGGTAACGTCTGCGTGGAGTCCACCTTGAGGCGTGCCTTCCACCTGGGTTACTTTCCCCTTCTGGTGGGCGACGCGGTGGGCTTCCTGGGTCCGGGCGGGGTAGAAGAGGCTACCGTGTTCAACGTGAAGACCTTTTTCGGCTGGGTGACCACCGTCGATGCCGTCACCGAGGCCGTCCGAGGCGCCGGATAAGAGCGGCGGGAACGCGGCTGGTAGGCAAGGAAAGGAGTGGAAACCCTATGATCCAGTCAGGTGCCAGCCGGTACGTCTACTGGTTGCCGACGCTGCGCAAGGAAGACGCCCCTCTGGTTGGGCGAAAGTCGGCCAATCTGGGAGAGGCCTTGCGGCTGGGCCTGCGGGTTCCGCCCGGCTTTGCGGTGTCGGTGCGGGCCTACGAGGACTTCCTGGACTGTACTCAGGCGGGTAGCCGCATCCGGGAGGTGGTAGAGCAGGCGGGAGTCGACCTGGAGAGCATCGAGAAGCTGGAGCGTCTCAGTGCGCGCCTGCGGGAGATCGTAGAATCTCAGCCCCTTCCCGCCGAGATAGAAGACGCACTGGCGGACGCGTATCGTGAACTCTGCGGGTTCTGCGGTCGCGAGAACGTCCCCGTTTCCACGCGTTCGGCCGGTCCGGTGAGCCGGCCGGGCCAGTACGAGACCTACCTGAACGTGGTCGGCGCGGAAGAGGTGGCGGAAATGGTTCGCCGGGTATGGGCCAGCACCTTTAACTCCCGTTCCCTGGCCTTCAGGCTCCGCCACGGCCTTCCGCTGGAGCGGGACCCCATCGGGGTGACGGTCCTGAAGATGGTCAACGCTAAAGCTGCGGGCGTGCTCTTCACCGCCGACCCCAACACCGGGGATCGCGAAACCATGGTGATAGAGGCCAACTGGGGTCTGGGAGAGAGTGTGGTCAGCGGCGAGGTGACTCCGGACGCATTCTTCCTGGATAAAAGCACCGGTCAGGTGCGACAGAAGAAGCTGGGTCGCAAGGTGCGGTTAGTAACTTCTGCGGAAAGAGGGGTGGCCGATCAGGAAACTGGCTGGGAAAGACAGAGTGTGTTCTGCCTGAGCGATGCGGAAGCGGAAGAAATCGGCCGTTTGGGCAGGGCGTTGGAGGAGCACTTCGGGTGTCCTCAGGACGTGGAATGGGCCGTGGACGCCGAGGCCGGTTTTCCGGAAAACGTGGTGCTTTTGCAGGCCCGTCCCGCGGTCATTGCCGAGCGCAAACCGGCGGCAGAACAGGTGGCGGAAATGCTGGTCAAGTGGTTTTACGGCTGATCGGGAAAGGAGTAGGGGGGCATGCTTTCGCCGGCCTACGACTTGACGTTTTACGAGTACGACCCCGAGAAAGACCCGGAAAGCTACGGGGTGCTGCTGTGCGATTTTAACCACGGCAAGCCGCCCATGAAACCCCTGTACATGGGGCTGGGCTGGTACTGGTACTATCACGGAACCCGCTATGGGGCGGAAACCCTGTGCCTGCCCACCACCCACGGGTGGGATTCTCGCTTCATAAACGGTTACCCGTACATCACCGCCATAAGGACTACGGAGGAGGAACGTAAACTCCGCGAACCGGTATTCAAGGAAAAGATCAGGCCGTTCATCGAGGACTTCAACGGGGTCTGGGACGCCTACAAGACCGAACTCCTCCGCGTGTACACGGAGGCCAAACGCTCCCGAGGGTTGGTGGAATGGCAGGATATCCGTAAGCTTTCTAACCATGAACTTTTAGACTTCTTTCTCGATTTTGCCTACATTCTCAACCGCAAAGAGGGGGAAATACATTTCGTCATGCTGGTGGCCGCCTGCTACCTGAACGGCCTTTTCCAGCAGCAGTGGCGGGAGTTGCTGGGGGTAGAGCCCACCATCGATCCCCGCTTCGCCCGGTGTACCGCGGGGGGTGAGCTGGAGCATCAGGCGGCTATGGTGGCCCGGGAGCTGTGGCGGCTGGCGCGCCGGGCGGTGGAGATGGGATTGGAGGGGGCGTTCGCGGCCGATCCCAGGGAAACCCTGCGAGAACTCTCGGCATCCGAGAAGGGGCGGCAGTGGCTGGACGAGTACCGGGAGTTCCTGCTGAGGGACGGCTGGCGCTGCCAGCGCATGCACGCCTATGATACGCCGGCCTGGATCGAGGACCCGTCTTTGGCCCTGGGGGAGATCAGGCTCCTGCTGCCGCAGGAGACCTTTGCGCCGGATGCGGAGAGGGCGCGCGTGATCCGGGAAAGAGAGGCGACCGAAGCAGAAGTCCTGGCCGCCGTACCCGGCCCGCGGCGGGAAGCCTTCCGGTTGCTCATGCGGGCGGCGCGCATGGCGGGCTACTGGAGCGAAGACCACTCCTACTACTGCGATCTTTACATCGGCGCCCTGGGCAGGTGGATAGTCACCGAATTCGGACGGCGCTTCGCCGAGGCAGGCTGCATAGACGATCCCGAGGACGTGCACTTCCTCCACCCCAACGAGATCCGCAAGGCGGCCATACCCATGGGGCGGATAAACCTGCGTCCCTACGTGGAACGGCGCAAGAAGGAGTGGGAGAGGAACCTGACGGTGGAGCCCGCGCCTTTTATGGGAGACATATCGCAGGCAGAAGCGATCATCCGTTCCGACCCCTCGCTGCTGGTCTCCGCCCAGCACCCCATAGTCCGGGAAGAGCTCAGGGCCGACCTCTACGGTGCCGCCGCAGCCCCGGGCTACGTGGAGGGCGTGGCCCGGGTGATCATGACCGCCGACGGACTGGCGGAGCTCAAGCCCGGTGAGATTCTGGTGGCTCCCGGCACCTCCCCGGCATGGATGGTGGCCTTCAACCTCATCCGGGGGGTGGTTACGGACGGCGGTGGGGCCTTTTCCCACGCGGTGATAATGGCCAGGGAGTACGGGTTGCCGTGCGTGGCCGGCTGCGTGGAGGCCACCACCAAGATCAAGACCGGGCAGAGGATTCGGGTGGACGGAGACCGGGGAGTGGTATACGTCCTCGACGGCTAGGGAGAACGCTTTGAGGAGGACCCAAGGTGGGAGAGATCGGCTTCGTAGACACCACCATCCGGGACGGCGACCAGAGCCTGTGGGGCGCTACCGGGCTAAACACGGAGATGATCCTGGCGGTGGCCCCGATTATGGATACGGTGGGGTTCAAGGCCATAGACCTCACCGCCAGCATCCACATGGGGGTGGCGGTTCGCTACCACCGGGAGAACCCCTGGGAGCGGATGCGGCTGGTGGCCGCGAGGGTCAAACGCACGCCCCTGAGCTTCGGAACCACCGGCCGCCGGTTTATCGGCTTCAAGCGGGTGCCCTATTCCATTGTGGAGCTGGTGCTGGAACGGGTGGCGGCCAACGGCATCCGACGGGTTTGGATCCTGGACGCCGCCCACGAGGCAGAACACATCCTGCAGGTGGCGCGTCTGGCCCGGACGGCCGGGATAGAAGAGATCGTGCCGGTCTTCTGTTACACCATAAGCCCGGTGCATACCGACGAGTACTACGCCGGCCGGGCCCGGCAGGTGGCCGAGAGCCCGGATGTAGATGCCCTGTGCCTGGAGGACCAGGGGGGGCTGCTCATACCCGAGCGCGTCCGCAGCTTGATCCCGGCCTTGAGGGCAGCTCTGGGAGCCAAACCTTTGGAACTCCACTTTCACTGCAACACGGGCATGGCCACGGCGTGCTACCTCGAGGGAATCCGCTGCGGGGCCCAAGTGGTCCATACCGCGGTTCCGCCCCTGGCCCACGGGACCTCCCTGCCATCCGCCGAGAATCTCCTGGACAACTTGCCCTATTTGGGACAGGGCGCCAGGCGGCGAGAGGAGATAGTAAGGGCCCTCCCGCCGTGGCTTGCGGGGAAGGAGGAGTACCGGGCGGAGCTGGACCGGGAAGGGCTGAAGGCCATGTCGGAGCATTTCTGGGAGATCGCCCGCCGGGAAAACCGGCCGGTAGGTCAGCCGGCGGAGCACGACGCCTACTACTACGTCCACCAGGTGCCCGGGGGAATGATGAGTACCCTGAAGCGCCAACTGGCGGAGATGAAGATGCTGGATCGGCTGCCGGCGGTGCTGGAGGAAGTGGTGAGGGTGCGGGAAGAGCTGGGTTATCCGGTCATGGCCACCCCCTATTCGCAGTTCGTCGGGACCCAGGCCACCATGAACGTGATCTACGGCGAACGCTACAAGGTTATCCCCACCGACCTGGTGCAGTACGCCGCCGGGTGGTTCGGGCCTTCCCCCGCGCCCATAGATCCCAACGTCCTGGACCGCATAGCCGGGCAGCCTCTGGCAAAAGAAATCCTGGGGCGCCCCTTCCCCCAGCCCTCGGTAGCGGAACTGCGCGCCGAACAGGGGGCGGGGCCGGAGGTTTCGGATGAGGAGTTCCTGCTCCGGTACAGCCTGACCGCCAAGGAGGTTAACCGTATGCTGGCCGCGGGCTCCCCCAAGGGGTGAGCCGGGTCCGCAAGGGAGGGGGAAGCAGTGAAAAGCGTGGTGCTCATCGGCACTCTGGATACCAAGGGAGAGCAGCTTGATTACCTGCGAGAAAGGATTCGGTCCCGGGGTCACCGGGTCATCCTGATAGACGTGAGCATGAAGGAAGCCTCACGGTACCCCGCCGAGGTGTCGGCAGAGGAAGTCGCCCGGCTGGCAGGAGAAGACATCCGGGCGCTGAGGGAGTCGCCCGACCGGTTCCGGGTAACCGAGGGTATGACTCTGGGGGCCATGCGTAAGGCCCGAGAACTCGCGGAGCGGGGGGAGCTGGACGGCATCGTGGCCTTCGGGGGTACCACCCTTGCTCTTCTGGGCGCCCGGGTAATGCACAGCCTGCCCTTCGGGATACCGAAGATTATCGCCGTTCCTGCGGCCATGCCCACTTACATCAAGGAATGGTTCGGAGCGGCAGATATTGTGGTTATGCAGATGGTTTTCGAGGCCGCGGGAACCAACGCCATGCTGCTCTACGTACTGGATCAGGTAGCAGGGATGGTTTCCGGAATGGTGGAGGAGAGCCGCGAGCGGGCTTCCTTGCGTCTGCCCTTTCCTTCCGTGGCCATTACCGAGATGGGATTTTGCACCCGCTGCGCGCGGGAGGTGGAGAGGCTCCTCAAGGATAGGGGATACGAGGTGTGCTCGTTTCACGCCCAGGGTATCAGCGACCGGGCCATGGATCAGTTGATCGGCCAGGGTTATTTTGACGCCCTCATCGACATTGTGCCTGCCGGGCTCATAGAGGAGGCGCTGAAAGGCAACCGGGCGGCGGGCCCGGACCGCCTGCGGGCTCCGCTGGAAAGGGGGATACCCGTGGTGCTGGCGCCCTGCTGCCTGAACCTTACCGGGTGCGGCCCTACCCGACCGGACAGGGAGCGCTTTGCCTCCCGTCCCCGGATAATGGAGATCGACGCCCTGCGGGCCATGACCCGGCTGAACCGGGAAGAGTTGGAAATGTGCGCCCGGCTGTATGCGGATCGGCTCAACCTCGCCCGCGGTCCGGTACGGTTCCTCATTCCCACCCGGGGATGGTCCTCGCTGGACCGCGAGGGGGCGGTGCTCTACGATCCGGAGGAGGACCGGTTCTTTGTGGAGGTGCTGAGGCAGCACCTCAAGCCGGGAATCGAAGTGCTGGAGGTGGACTGTAACCTCGAGGACCCGGCCTTTGCTCGGGCCCTGGTGGACAGCGCGGTGACGCTGATGAGCATGGGTTCGGCTGCGGCGGTGGTCTAGGCCGGGGGAGGAGGGGGGCCGTGGGGGAGGTTAAGTTCGTAGATACTACGGTCCGGGACGGTCAGCAGAGCCTGTGGGAGGCCACGGGAATGACCACCAACATGATCCTGTCCGTGGCTCCCATCCTGGACCGCGCCGGCTTTAAGGCCGTTGATTTCATGGCGGGCATTCACATGGGCGTTTCCGTGCGCTACCACAAGGAGAACCCCTGGGAGAAGATCCGGGCGGTACGCAAGCGCATGCTCAACACCCCCTTGAGCTTTGGAACCACCGGCCGGCGCTTCATAGGCTTCAAGCGGGTTCCGGACTGCGTGATCGAGCTGGTGTTAAGGCGCGTGGCGGCCAACGGCATCAGGCGGGTATGGATGGTAGACGCCGCCCACGAACCGGAGCTTTTCTTCAAGGTGGCGCGGATGGCCAAGGCGGCGGGAATAGAGGAGTTCGTGGCCGCCCTGTGCTTCAGCATCAGTCCGGTTCACACCGACCGCTACTACGCCGGGGTGGCGGAAAGGCTGGCCCTTTCCCGGGACATCGATACCCTGTACCTCAAGGATCCGGGGGGACTGTTGACTCCGGAACGGGTCCGAAGCCTGGTTCCGGCCGTCAGGCGGGTTATCGGCGCCAGGGCGCTGGAGATACACTCGCACTGCAGTACCGGCCTGGCCCCCATCTGCTATTACGAAGCCATAAGGCTGGGCGTGGACACGGTGCACACCGCCATACCGCCCCTGGCCGACGGCTCCTCCCTCCCCTCGGTTTTCAGCGTGCTGGATAACCTGCCGCACCTGGGCCGGCTGGCCCGGGCCGACCGGCGTCTGCGCCGGGCCGTACCCCCCTGGCTGCGGGGCGAGGAGGATTACCGGTCGGGGCTGGACCGGGAAGCGCTGGAGGCCATCTCCGGGCAGCTGGCGGCCGCGGCCCGGGAGAAGGGCCTGCCGAGCGGCTGCCCCGTGCCGCACGACACCTACTACTACGTCCACCAGGTCCCCGGGGGCATGATCACCACCTTGAGGCGCCAGCTCCGGGAGATCGGCCTGGAAGAGCAGCTGGATCAGGTCATAGAGGAAGTCATCAGGGTGCGGGAAGAGCTGGGTTATCCCATCATGGTTACTCCCTTGTCGCAGTTCGTGGGTACCCAGGCTACCATGAACGTGATCTACCGCGAGCGCTACAAGGTGATCCCCACGGAGATAATCCAGTACGCCGCGGGCTGGTTTGGACCCCCTCCCGCCCCCATCGATCCCAACGTGCTGGACCGGATACACGGCCAGGCGATGGCCAGGGCGATCATGGGGCAGGAATTCCCGCAGCCCTCGCTGGCCGAGCTCCGCCAGGAGCTGGGGTGCGGGCCGGAGGTTTCGGACGAGGAATTCCTCTTGCGGTATACCATGACCCGGAAGGAGGTGGAGCGGGCCCTGGGGCCGGGCGGAGCCGGGGCCGCGGCCGGTTAGGATCTGCTTCACAAGAGTGCCGGGCAGAAATAGGGTGTCGGGGTAGAGCGACAAGGCGTGGGCGCGGATCCGGCGCCCAAGGGGAGGTGGGGTGAAAGCATGGAGGTTACCGAGGCCATTCGGAAGCGGGTAAGCATCAGGCGGTGGAAATCGCTGCCGGTGGAAAGGTTTCGAGTGTAACGGGCGCGGGGGTTGGTCGCCAATACCAGCGGGGAGGCGGAAAAATGGATCAGAGCAGCCAGTGGTATAAGCTTCAGTATCCGGATTGCTTTGTTAGCGAAGAGCAGCGCATGATTCAGAAGACCGTGGCCGACTTCGTGGACCGGGAGATCCTGCCCGTGCGGGACCGGATTACCGATGAAGAAGAGTCCCACCGGGAGGTAGTGGAGCCCGTTCTGAAGAAGCTGCAGGTAGACCTTGGCTTCCAGTACACCATGATTCCGCGGGATTACGGCGGAAACGAAGGCCTGTCTATCGTCACCGGGGCGCTGAAGCAGGAGCAACTCTCCCGGGGCGATTACGGCATCAGCCTGGCCTCGGCCTGCGTGGACTGGGGCCTGGCGCCGGCCACCATGGCCTACTTCTCGCCCTCGCCCAAGCTGAAGGCCTGGGGCAAGGCGGTGCTGGACGAGTTCGCGCCCAAGTTCATGGAAAAAGAGCTGCGCATTGCCTGCTTCAACATGAGCGAGCCGGACTCCGCCTGCGACATCGAGAACCACCTCAATGAAGGGAGGCTGCTCAAGACCCGGGCCGTGCTCCAGGGCGACGAGTGGGTAATCAATGGCACCAAGCACTGGGCCAGCAACAGCGGCATTGCCGACCTGCACTGCGTGGTGTGCAACCTGGACCCGCGCCTGGGAGTTGAGGCCTTCACCCTGGTCTACGTGCCCGAGCCCTGGCCGGGAGTATCCCACGGCCGCTTCGAGTACAAGTGCGGCATTAACGCCGACCGCAATACCTCCACCTTCTTCGACAACGTGCGGGTTCCCAAGGAGTGGGGAGTCCAGGGGCCGGAGGCCTGGGAAATCTTTCTCACCAATGTGGTCTCCGCCTTTGCCATGAACATCGCCAACTGCGTGGGCATGCTCCAGGGGGCCTTTGACGTGCTGCTCAAGTACACCGGCGAGCGGGTGGTGGGGGGCCGGCCGGTGCGCGAGCACCTTTCCACCGCCATGTTCCTGGGGGAGATGATCGCCGCCATTTCCATGGGCAGGGCCGCCTTCCTGGAGATCTGTCACCAGTTCGACCACCCGGAGGTATACGGCTCCTGGATAACCGACAGCATGGTGGCCAAGTCCCGGGCCTGCCTGTCCTACATCGCCCGCACGGCCAACGACCTCATCTCCCGGGGAATGGAGTTCATGGGTGCCTACGGCTACGTGCGGGAGGGCCACTACGAGAAGTACTACCGGGACATTGCCGGCGCCAAGCTGGTGCTGGGCGGGGTGCAGTTGGGCTTCTTCTCCGGCTGCCGGCAGTACTACGACCTCGACTTCTCCTCCTTCGGCCCGGGCAAGCTGCCCTTGCCCGGACAGAGGGGCTAAAGCTTCGCCCGAGAGGAGGTCGGCCCGGCCCTGCCCCCGGAGGATGCGGGTCCCGGGCCGGGTTTCCGGGCCGGCATCCCCAGTTTGCCGTCCCGGCAGTCCTGGTTCCCCCTTGTACCGGTCGCTTTGCCGACCGAACTAGGGTTCGAGCTTCGCGCTCCGGCGGGCACACCGCTTAGGCGC